>JAEWFU010000513.1 GCA_023388675.1 Pseudomonadota bacterium
AATTTAGGAGATGCGCCATGGATTTCATGACAGCCCTCGTGCTTCTCCAGCACGAGCTGATACGAAAGTCGCGGCAGCGCCGGAGCGATTGGACGCTCGACACGCCCGAGCCTGATCAGCCGAGGGTCAATACCACGTTTCCGGTGAGCCGGCCGCCTTCTACGGCCTCGTGCGCGGCAGCGATGTCAACCAGCGGGAAAGTCGCGCCGATCGAGTGCTTGAGCGCACCTGCCTCGAGCAGCCTTGTAAGTTCTTCAACTGCCGCTGCCCTCTCGTCCGGCAACAGATCGTAGACGACGAAGACAGAAAGCTTCAGGCTGCCCCACAGCATCGCCGGAAAGGAGATCGGTATGTCGCCGGCGACATTGGAGCCGTAACAAACCAAGGTGCCGTGCGGCGCGAGTACGCCCTTCGGCAACGAGGCCGCGGTGCTTGATAGGTCCATGTCGACGATACCGTCGACGCCCCTTCCGCCGGTCAGCGCCTTCACGCGCTCGGCGACGTCCTCGTGACGGTAGTCGATCAGTTCGTCCACGCCCGCCGCCCGTGCATGGGCCTGCCGGGCTGGGGAAACCGTGCCGATCACGCGCGCGCCGCGCAATTTGGCGATCTGGACGGCGTAGTGACCTACGGCGGCGGCGGCTCCTGTAATCAGCAGCGTCTTTCCAGCAATGTCGCCATGCAGGCTCACCGCGTGCAGCGCTGTCAGGGCCGGAATGCCGAGGCAGGCGCCGGCGGCAAAGTCGACGCTCGAAGGCAGGGCCACAGCCTGCTCCTGAGGCAGGGCGATGTATTCCGCGGCAGTACCCATCGGCCGTTTCCACTGGCCGTTCCAGACCCAAACCCGCTGGCCGATGCGGCTGTCCTCGACGCCTTTGCCCACTTCCTCGATGACGCCCGCACCGTCCGAATGCGGGATGATGCGCGGCGCGATCATGGGCCGGCCCTTGCGGCTCTTCACGTCGGAGGGGTTCACGCCGGATGCGTGCAGCCGCACCAGCACCTCGCCGGGTCCCGGTTTCGGCGTTTCCATTTCGCCGACCACCAGTACATCATGCGCTTCGCCATTCCGCTCGTACCAGGCCGCCTTCATCCCGTCCCTCCAGCTTTTGTGGGTGCCACAACTAGACGAGGTGGCTGGACCACGCCAGCCCCGACCATTCGCGCTAGCGATAAATCCCTTCGTCACGTCTGGAACAGCGGCCATGGCCCACGCAGCGCCACAGCACGAGATGCCGTCAGCAACGCCGGCCGCGCGCGAGGAACGCATCGGCTTTCTCCTCGTGTTTCTGGCTGCGCTCTGCTGGAGCCTGGGCGGGGTCATCGCCCGCTTCGTAGAGGCGGACGACCCGTTCACGTCGATCTTCTGGCGTTCACTCTGGGCTGCCGCATTTCTTCTGCTTTACATGCTGTGGCGCGACGGGCCGCGGGGCACGCTGCAGCTTTTCGGCGCGATGGGCCTGCCGGGGCTGGCAGTCGCCTGCTGTTTCGCCATCGCGACCTCCACCTTCGTGGTGGCGCTGTCCTACACCACCGTCGCCAACATCCTGCTCATGCAGGCAGGCGCTCCATTGATCGCGGCGCTGCTTTCGTTCCTCCTGTTTGGCGAGCGGGTTTCCTCAATCACCTGGCTCGCGATCGCAGTGGTGATTGCAGGCGTTGCCGTCATGGTGTCGGATTCGTTGACCGGCAACATGTCGATGGTTGGCGATGGGCTTGCGATCCTGATCGTCTTCGTCTTTTCGGTTGCGACCGTCCTGACCCGGCGCTTCGCACATGTACGCATGACGCCGGCCATGTGCCTCGGCACCGTCTTCGCCGCCGTCTTTGCCGCAAGCCAGGCCTCGACGCTGACGGCCTCCGGTTCCGACATGGCGTTTCTGTTCGTCTTCGGTGCTGTCAATCTCGGTCTCGGCCTTGCCTTCTTCGCCACCGGTGCGCGTGTCATCCCCGCAGCCTATGCCGCCCTGCTGGCAACATTCGAGACGCTGTTCGGTCCGGTCTGGGTCTGGCTGGTGCACGGCGAGGTGCCGTCGTCGCGCACGCTTGTCGGGGGCGCGATCGTCTTTGCCGCCCTGATCATCTACATCGCGATCGAGTTTCGGCGCATGTCGCGGCCGGCCAGGCCGGGTGTCACCGGCATCGCCGCGCCGCATTGACGTGCGCTTCGCCGGCACCTGTCCCCATTGACAATCGCGCTGGGGCAGGGGCAGGCTGGCGCATCGGCAACAACCATACAGGTCTATTTTGCGTCCAACGTCACCCGGCGTCATCGCACCGGCAAGCAAGCGCACCGTCAAATCCAAAAAAACCGACACCGCCGGCAAGGCCGGCAGGAAGTCACGCGCGAAACCCAAGGCGACTGGCTTCATCTCGCCCGATCACGAGCGCGAATATCTGGCTTTCGTGGAGGAACATCCGGACATCGAGGCCGTCGAGTTCCTCATGGTCGATCCCAACGGGGTGATGCGTGGCAAGTGGGCGCCGGGCGATGCGTTGAAGAAGGCCTTCGAAGAAGGCGTCAATTTCCCGATGTCGCTCCATGGCCTCGATGTGTGGGGCAGGGAGGTCGAGGAGACTGGCCTTCACATCGAAACGGGCGACAAGGACGGCTATTGCCGCGCTACCCGGGGCTCTCTTTCGATCGTACCGTGGGCCAAGCGCAAGACCGCGCAGGTGCTGCTCCAGACCTTCACCCCCGAGGGCGAGCCCTACATGGCCGACCCGCG
>JAEWFU010000519.1 GCA_023388675.1 Pseudomonadota bacterium
ACGACCTCGAAACGCTCGGGCCCGACCAGTTCGCAGCCTTGCGCGCGCCGCGGCTCGTCTACCAGCCGGAGAGCAATCAGGAGATCGTCCGCCGCGTACGCGACGGCATGGCCCGCGTGACGACGCCCGGCTACCCGCAGGCGGCGCGCATGCTGGCATCGGGCCGTCTCATCGATGACGCCGAGCGGCTGCAGGTGCCGACGGATGTGATCGTGGGCGCGGAAGACGTCGTTACCCCGCCCGACTCGGCGCGTCGCGCGCATGCAGCGCTTCGCGATCCGTGGCGCGGCTCGCTCACTGTCGTTCCGGGTGCCGGGCACGCCCTTTATCAGCAGGCTCCAGCTGCCTTTGCCGGTGCGCTTGCGGCCCTTGCAGAAACCGTCGGCTGAAGGCCGGGAGGAGAAAAGACATGGCAGAGACCGTTCGCGTCGGCAGCCTTCGAGGCATCATGATGCGTGGACCGGGCATCACGCAGACGCTGCCCTTCTACGAGGACATGTGGGGCCTGAGCCTCGCCCACAAGGAAGACGGCATCGCACTGTTGCGCGGCACCGGGAGCGAGCCTTTCCTGTACGGCCTCAAGGACGGCCCTGTCTTCGGCATCGAGTATGTGCATTTCGCCATGCCGGATCGCGCCTCCATGCACGCGCTCCACGCGCAGATCGTCGAGCGCGGCGGCATCGTACTCGGCGAACCGGGTCCGTTCGACGACTATGCGGGCGGCTACGGATTCGAGATGCTCGACCCTGACAACCGGCGTCTGCGTTTCCGCACGGAAGCGATGTCTCTGGACGAGGAACCGGAATGGGCGAAACCCCGCAAGGTCAGCCATGTGGTGCTCAACACGCCCGACATGGAGGGCGTGCAGGAGTTCTACTCCCGCGTTCTCGGTTTCCGCGTGTCGGACTATTCCGCCGACCAGATGGTGTTCCTGCGCTGCAACTCGGACCATCACTCGATCGCGCTGGTGCGCGGCAACTATGCAAGCGTCAATCACGTCGCCTTCGAGATGCCGTCGATCGACGAGTTCATGCGCGGTATCGGCCGCATGAAGCAGAAGGGCCACGTACCGACCTGGGGGCCGGGCCGTCACGGACCGGGCAACAATCCCTTCGCCTACTTCGTCTCGCCGTCCGGCTTCGTCATCGAGTTCACCTCCGAGCTGCAGCAGATCGACGAGACGACTCACGAGGCCAAGGTGTGGCCGCGCGACAATCCGGAGGCGATGGACCGCTGGATGACGGCGGGCCCGCCTACGCCGGCGCAGCGTGCCGTCATGCAGGGCCGTCCTGATCCGGGCTTCCCCGAACTGGCATCGGGCAAGGAGGTCGCGTGATGGATTATGGTTATGCCGGCAAGGTGGCCGTGGTCACCGGCGGTTCGTCGGGCATCGGCCTCGCGACCGTGCAGACACTGCTGGAGTCGGGGGCAAAAGTTGCGCTGTGCGCCCGCACCGAAAGCCGCCTCAACGACGTCGCGTCGGTTCTGGTTCGCGACTTCGGCAAGGAGAATGTGCTTTCCAGCGCGTTCTCGGTGCTCGACCCCGATGCCGTCAACGGTTTTGCCGCGCAGGTGAAGGAGCGCTTCGGTCGCTGCGATCTGCTGGTCAACAATGCCGGGCAGGGGCGGCAGTCGACCTTCGCCAACACGTCCGACGACGACTGGCGCGCCGAATACGAGCTGAAGCTGTTCAGCCAGATCCATCCCGTACGGGCCTTCCTGCCGATGCTGCGCGACGCGAAGGGGTCGATCGTCGTCGTCAATTCGCTGCTGGCCTACCAGCCCGAGCCGCACATGGTCTGCACGTCCTCGGCGCGCGCCGGTGTGCAGAACCTGGTCAAGTCGCTGTCGATCGAACTGGCGCCCGACATCCGCGTCAACTCGATCCTGATCGGCATGGTCGGTTCCGGCCAGTGGCTGCGCCGCTTTGCCGAGCGCGAGGACCAGAGCCAGAGCAAGGCCGAATGGTACGGCGCGCTGGCCAAAAACAAGGGCATTCCGCTCGGCCGCCTCGGCGACCCGTCGGAAGCCGCTTCGGCCATCGCATTCCTGGGATCGCCGGGAGCAAGCTACATCACAGGCGCTCACCTTGAGGTTTCGGGCGGCCTGGCGCGTCATATCTGAAGGATACGAGATGAAACTCGAAACCATTGCAGCTTCGGAGACGGTCGGCGACTTCATCGCCCGCTATCTCGCCGAGATCGGCGTCACCACGGTTTTCGGGGTGATCTCGATCCACAACATGCCGATCCTCGACGCCATCGCCCGTCAGGAGCGCATCCGTTTCGTGCCGGCGCGCGGCGAGGCGGGCGCGATGAATATGGCCGATGCATATGCGCGCGTTTCCGGTGAGCTGGGCGTCTGCCTGACGTCCACCGGCACGGCTGCCGGCAACGCCGCCGGCGCGCAGGCCGAGGCACTGACCGCCGGCTCTCCGGTGTTGCACATCACCACGCAGGTCGATCTCGAATTCGCCGACCGCGACCGCGCGGCGATCCACGACGTGCCGCGCCAGCCCGAAATGCTGCGTGGCGTCTCTAAAGCGGTGTTCCGCATGTGGGATGCCAACGGCGCCATCGGCGCACTGACCGCCGCCGTCTCGGCTGCCCTTTCCGCGCCGACGGGGCCGGTGAGCCTGGAGATCCCGGTTGATGTGCAGCGCAAGCCCGCCCGTTCGACGGAACGCATCCACCGTCCGCAGCCCACTCGCCCGGTAGCACCCGATACCGTTATCGACGAGATCGCCGAGATGGTGAAGGCGTCCAAGCGCCCCCTGCTGTGGCTCGGTGGCGGCGCGGTCGGCGCGTCGCGCGAGGCGACCGAGTTGATGCGGCGCGGCTTCGGCGTCGTCACCTCGACCAACGGCCGCGCGACCGTTTCGGAGGCTGAGCCAGCGACGCTCGGCGCCTTCAACATGACGCCGGAGGCCGTCGAGC
>JAEWFU010000526.1 GCA_023388675.1 Pseudomonadota bacterium
ATCGCTTGACGCACCCGCCCTCGCTCGTATAGTCCCGGCGCGTTCCGCGAAACCACGCGGAACGCAACCCTTTTGGGCCCCTGTGGCGGAATTGGTAGACGCGCTCGACTCAAAATCGAGTTCCGCAAGGAGTGCTGGTTCGATCCCGGCCAGGGGCACCAACGGTCTTACAGCCACTGCCTCTCTTGCAGTTGGCAGGCTTCGAAAACTCTCCAGCATCGCCTCATTGCGAGGTTTCAGGTCTTGGCGCCCTTGCCGTTGGCGCTTTCCGCGCGCTCCTCGAACCGTCCGGCGCCCTTTTCCAGGTCGCCTCCTTTTCGAGCCTCGACCTTGCGTTCCTCCTTGGCCGCAGCGTCGCGGAGATGCTTGCCGGCTTCTGTTCCTTTCTTCGAAAGCGCGTCCTTCCCACCTGCTTTTGCCGTCGCCATGGCATTTCTCCTCATGGATGCCGCCCTGCCGGTTGGTAGAACGGTTAGCGGGGCGGCTGGTTGCGCATGGACAGGCGTTTTCGCTTCACCGTGTGAAGCAACGTGACTGGGACTTGTGTCCCCGCGGCACGACGCGAGGCAAATTTCAGCGGCCCTGATCTGCGGTCTCTGGCATTTCGAACGGCGGAAACCGCAAGGACCCGGTCTCGCACCGGTGCCAGACCATATCCGCGTTCGCATCCTCGTTTCTGCCGTAGCACCAGTCCCGTTCGTTGAGCGCGGCACCGTAGACCGAGCGTGACAGGCAGGCTGCCGCAACCTTGACGTCGCCGCCCGCAGCACCGCGGCATACGCTGTTGCTTTCCTCCCATAGCGCTATCAGCTCCTGCGCAGTTTCTGTTGCGTCGGGGAACTGCATTGCCTTCTGCGCCTGTGCCATCCCGGCCTGCAACAGAAAGAGCGATGCGGCGATTACGATTCTCGATATCGGGCCGTTCATGGCTTCCGCCTCCTGAGCACAAGGAGCGACAGCGCCGTAAGCGCTCCCAGATAAAGCGCGAGCCCGCCGAACGGCATAACGTAAACGGCGGCGACGAGCTGGCACGCGCCGTCCTGGCAGGTTCCGAGAAAACCCTGTTCTGCAAGAAGAAGTCCGACAGCAAGTGCGAGCGCGAGGCTGGCGGCAAGGATCGCCGCGACGAGCAGCGCGCGCAAGAAGGAGACGAACACGGGGCGTGCTCCTGTAAGTTGATCCCGCCCTTCAGCGCCATTCTGGCGCGAATGGTGGCGAGAATTTGCAGACCGACATTTAAAGTCATCAGGGCGGGCCGGAACCCCGTCAGCGCTGGCGCATTATGCGGCGCATCCCTTGCGGATGTTCTCAGGCGACTGGCCCGCCGTCTGCCACCAGGCGGCGGGCTCAATTTGCCCTGTCGCCCCGCCTTGCGTCACGGCTCTGGAAATCGTGTCGCTTTTTTGCATGATGCGCGGCAATGCCGCCTCGGTCCGGAGCGCGGCCTGTCCCAGCCGGAGCGCGCCCCATGCTCGAACGAAGCGACAGCTATGAAGCGCTGGTTTCCGGCTTTCGCTGGGAGATTCCCGAACGATTCAATATCGGTGTCGCGGTTTGTGACCGCTGGGCGCGGGCGGAGCCCGACCGTCCCGCCCTGTTTGCCTATCGTCCCGAAGGGCAGGCGGACGTGCTCAGCTACGGCGAGTTGGCGCGTCGGTCGAACGCCTTCGCCAATGCGCTGCGCAGGCATGGCGTTACGCGTGGCGACCGGGTAGCGCTGCTGCTGCCGCAGGGCTTCGAGACCGCTATCGCCCACATCGCGATCTACAAGCTCGGCGCCATCGCCGTTCCGCTGGCATTGCTGTTCGGCGTCGAGGCGCTGGAATACAGGTTGCAGACCGCTGGCGTCAAAGCCGTGGTGACGACCGAGGCCGGCGCGGTGAAGCTCGCGGGCATCCGCGCGCGCCTGCCATTGCTGGATACGATCGTGTCGATCGACGGCGCGGGGGCGGGCGCGCTCGGTTTCGAGGCACTGGTTGCCGATCACGCCCCTGACTTCGAAGCAGAAGCAACCTCGCCTGACGACCCGGCGATGATGATCTTCACGTCGGGCACGACGGGACCGCCCAAGGGCGCGCTACATGGCCATCGCGTACTGCTCGGCCACCTGCCGGGCGTGCAGATGCCGCACGAATTCCTGCCGCAGCCGGGCGACCGGCTGTGGACCCCGGCCGACTGGGCCTGGGCCGGCGGACTGCTCAACGTGCTTTTGCCCGGCCTTTATTTCGGCGTGCCGGTCGTGGCTGGCCGTTTCGAGCGTTTTGAGCCCGAAGCGGCGCTCGGACTGATGGAGAAGATGGCGGTCCGCAACGCATTCATCCCGCCGACGGCGCTCCGCATGCTGAAGTCGGCGACCGGCATCGCCGGCCGCTTCGACCTGAAGCTGCGCACCATCGGTTCCGGCGGCGAGGCGCTCGGCCGCGAGACCTATGACTGGGCGAAGGCCGAGCTCGGGCTGACCATCAACGAGTTCTACGGCCAGACGGAATGCAACCTGGTGCTCGCCTCCTGCGCGGCGCTGGGGGTCAGCCGGGGCGGTGCGATCGGCAAGGCCGTGCCGGGCCACGAGGTGGCTGTGATCGACGGCGAAGGCCGGCGGGTCAAAACCGGGGAGCCCGGACAGATCGCGGTGAGGCGGCCCGACCCGGTGATGTTCCTAGAATACTGGCAGAACCCGGAGGCCACGGCCAGGAAGTTCATCGGCGACTGGATGGTGACGGGCGACCAGGGCATCGAGGACGGCGACGGCTACATCCATTTCTTCGGCCGTGACGATGACGTCATCA
>JAEWFU010000065.1 GCA_023388675.1 Pseudomonadota bacterium
CGCTCTGCCTGAAATCGGGGGCGGCCTCGCGGCCGCCCTTTTCGTTGATCCGCGCCCTCTCCATGTGTGGCGTAACAGAGGAGACAGCCATGGGCGAATTGAGGGCCGGCATCATTACCGTTACGCCATTCCAGCAGAATTGCACGATCCTGTTCGACGAAAGCGAAAAACGCGGAGTGGTGATCGATCCGGGCGGCGAGGTCGATCGGATACTGGCCGCAATCGACGATAACGGGCTGACGATCGAGCAAATCTGGATCACGCACGGCCATATCGACCATGCCGGCGGCGCGATGGCGCTCAAGGAAGCGCTCGACGTCGACATCGTCGGGCCGCACGAGGCGGATGCCTCACTGCTCTCGAATCTGGAAAGCCAGGCTCAGATGTTCGGCCTGCCCGATGCGATCCGCAACTGCACGCCCGACCGCTATCTGCAGGAGGGCGAGACTGTTTCGTTCGCCGGACACGATTTCGAGGTGTTGCACTGTCCGGGTCACGCGCCGGGGCATGTCGTGTTCTACAATCGCGCGGCAAAATTCGCCCATGTCGGCGACGTCCTGTTCCACGGCTCGGTCGGCCGCACCGATCTGCCGGGCGGCGACCATGAAACCCTTATCCGATCGATCAAGGAAAAGCTGCTGCCGCTGGGCGACGACGTCGGCTTCATATGCGGCCACGGTCCCGGCGGGCGCTTCGGCGACGAGCGGCGCGGAAACCAGTTCCTGGTATGACGAAGGCCCGGCATGCCGGGCCTTCGCGATCAGTTGGCCTCGCAGAACCGGCGAACCCCGTCATATCCGACGAACGTGCCGCTCGACGGGTCGAAGGAACGGTAGCGATCCGAACAGTAGCGGTACCACTCGTCCGTCCACGGCTCGAAGGTCGCGTAACGCTCGACATACACCTGGCGCGGCTGCTCGTAGACCCGGACCGGACGCTCGTACACCACCGGGGGAGGGGCGTAATAGCCGTCGTCGTAGTAGCGCTCGCGGTAGATTGGGGCAGGGCGCGCAGCACCCGCGATCAACGCGCCGGTGGCAAGGCCGATTACACCTGCCGCCAGCATATCGCCGCCGCGATCCCTGTGACGCCACCGTTCACCCGCCTGAGCCGCGGGAATTGCCGCCGTCACCGCGGTTGCCGCGATCAGGCCGGCGACGGCCGATTTCTTCAAGAGACTTGTCATCCGTTCATCTCCAAAAGTCGATGCGCGTTGATTAGCGCGCGCTTGAGGAGAAATTTAGGCTTCGTTGCCTGAACCGCACCTGAACGAACGATCACACTCGCTGACAGAATGAAACAGATGCGCCGGCAAACCGGCGCATCCGCTGTCGATCTTTTGCTGTAATTGCGAGGCCTTCTAGATGACCGTCAGATTGACGGCCTTGGGGCCTTTGCCGCGCTTGTCGGGCTCGGTCTCGAACGACACTTTCTGGCCGTCCTCGAGCCCGGGCAGGCCCGATGCCTGTACGGCAGAGATGTGCACGAACACATCCTTCTGGCCGTCATCCGGCGTAATGAAGCCGAAGCCCTTGGCATGGTTGAAGAATTTCACGGTTCCGCTCTGGGGCATGGGAAGCTCCTTATCTCCCACTTGTTGTCTCTTGCGGGGTTGTCAGTCCCGCTCAATCTCGCGCCTTTACTGGGGGAGAAGAAACAGCTTTCCTCGCGTCGGGGCCTTGCCGGAACCCTCTTGTTCCGCGGTCGTCCCGGGCGGCCTGGCAGGTGATATGCTCGATAAACTGCACTTGCACCGGGGTATCCTATTCCAGTCTCCGGGCCGGCAAACGCCCGAACGGAAGAAACCTTCCTTCATTTTGGAGCATCGGGCAAGCAAAAGATTTGTGACCGCGCCCGTTCACATGCCGCGCATCGTTTTGATAACGCCTTGGATTTGAAGTACTTCGCCTGCAGCAGTGTTTCAGGCGGGCCGCAGGAACACCATCTCGGAGAAAGTATGGTCGATGGCTTCGCCCGCGGCTTCGCGCGTCGATTGGACTGGCGCGACCTCCGTGCTGAACATCGCCTCGGGAAAACCGGCTTTGGCGTGGGCGTCGAATTCGAGGAATGCGAAGCCGCGCTTGAGCAGGTGTCTGGCGATGGGACCCAGGCCTTTACGGATCAACTGGCGATCGCGCACCAGGATGACGCGGGCGCACGGCATGCGGCGTCGCGGCGAGGATGCGAGGATCAGCGGATGACACGTCCCGTAAATTTCAAGCGCAACCGCAATGCATCCAAGCGCGGCATGCTGGTCCAGCAGCCGGATATGTGCGTCGGGCAGTGCGCCCGGCCGGATCGCGTCGAGCGGAACGATCCTCGCTCCGCGGCCGGCCCGCAAGGCGGCAACCGGAACCGGGACGAAGACCGAACCCTCTGAATGATCGGAAAAGCCGATCTGCCGGTTGATCTTGCGCATGGATGGGGACGCGGTGAGGTCGGTGTATTCGACGCTGCGGTCGGCCGTCAGGCGACGCATCAGCAGTGGCGCCATCCATTCGTGGCCAGGTCTCAGGAAAAACGATGCGAGGTTCACGATCCTGGCCGGCGGGTTCGCATAGGCCGTGCGATATGACGGTATCGCGAGGCACAGCCCTATCTCGTCGCCTCCCACTATGACGAATTGGCCGATCGAGGTTTCGCCGATGTCCTGTACGTGGGCGAACAGGCGTTCGACGGTTCCAGCCCACGCCGCATGGGAATGGCTGGGGAAGCCTTCGGCCAGCAGCGCGGCAGCCTTTTCGGCTCCGCCAATTTCGATCGGCCGCAGTTTCACAATATCCTCGACAGGATCGATTCGAACAGTCGCGGCAGGAGAACCCCGCTGCGGCTTCCAGTTATCGACGGAAAAGGTTGACGGACGGCTACGCCGCCACCTTGTGTGTCGAGAGAAGGGCTTCGATGTCCCGCAGCGTGTCGATCTGCAGTATGTCGAAATCCTCGTCTGCGAGATCGATGCCGAAATCCGCTTCAAGCATCGTCAGAACCTCGGTAGCGGCCAGTGAATCGAGGCGACCGGTGGAGAAAAGGGGCTCGTCCTCCGCAGGCGCCGGCTGGCCCCTCTGTGCCAACACCGAAAAAATCGTTTCGCGTATGCGCTCGCTCGCCAGTTCTGTCACGACATGCCTCCCGCCGTTGCCATTTGGGCGAGCGGCTGCGCCGCTTCACCCGCCTTTTCCATTTCGTCCAGCCTCGCCACCAGTGCGCGCCGGTCCACCTTGCCGTTGACGTTGACCGGCAGCGAATCGACGATGTGGATCGGATCCGGCATCATATAGCGCGGCAGCGTCTTGACCATTGCGCCTGCGATGGTCCCGGCGTCGAGCGCGCTGCTGCAGAAGCCAACCAGCCCCTGGGCCGAACCGTCCACGACCGGCCAGGCCACGACGGCGACCATGTCGCTGCCGGCGGCGCGGCGCAAGTGCATTTCCACCTCTTCCAGCTCGATCCGGTTGCCCTTGAGCTTGATCTGGTTGTCAGTGCGGCCGAGATGATGGAACACGCCATCGCCGTCGCGCATGCCGAGGTCACCCGTCAGATACCAGCGCTTGCCGTCGATCTCGCGGAAGCGGTCCGCCGTCTGCTCCGGCGCATTGAAGTAGCCGATCGCGAGCTGTGGCCCGGAAAGGGCGATTTCGCCCGGCTGACCATCGGGGAGAGGACGCATGTCTTCATCGAGGATCGCGACCTCCATCGTCTCGTAGGGCGTGCCGATGGCGATGATGCCGCGGCTCGGCGTAATGACCGCCGGATCCGTCAGGCGCTGGCGCATGCAGATCACGGTCCCTTCGGTCGGCCCGTAGATGTTGTCGACCACGCCGTTGGGTGTTGCTTCCGCCCAGGCCTGTGCGGCTGCCGCCGGCAATGGCTCGCCGCAGAACAGCGAGAGCCGCATGCTCGGGAAGATGCCGGGCTTGAGCGAACCGTTGCGGCGCATCATCGCCACGAGCGTGGGAACCGACAGCCAGACCGTGATTTCACGGGCCCGCACGAAACGCCCCGGTGCGAGCATTTCCAGCGCCGACATCACATGCAGCGATGCGCCGGCTTCGACGCACAGAAACAGGTTATGCACCGTCAGGTCGAAGGTGACGTCGCAGGTTTCGGCGAGCCGATCATCCGGCGTGAGCTTCGTCCAGGGGCGACTCTGCTCCAGGTAGCTTTGCAGGGAGGCCGCCGAGATCATCACGCCCTTGGGCATGCCGGTCGTGCCGGAGGTGAAGATGATGTAGGCGAGATCGTCCGGACCGACTGAGACCGGAGCGTCCATAAGGGGGGCATCGACAGCGCCCAACTTGACGATCTCCTGCCCGGCGCGCGGCTCGATGGCAGGCGCGGCGTCCGAAATCAAGATCTTGTCGGGTGCCGCCGCCAGGACCGCAGGCGTCATCAGAGCCACCGCTTTTGCGTCGACGACCAGCGCGTCAAGCGACAGCGCGTTCAACAGCGCGATGATGCGCTCTTCGGGCCATTTCAGGTTGAGCGGGACGTAGGCGGCGCCTGCAAGGCCGGCTGCCAGCATGCCCGCATAGGCTTCAAGGCTGCGCGTTGCGAGGATGCCGACGCGTTGCGGGCGACCGCCCCTTGAAAACCAGGAAGCAAGGCGCCGGACAATGGCGCCCATCTCGCTATAGGTCAGGGTGTTGGCCGCATCGCAATAGAACGGCCTGTCGGGGTGGTCGTGCGTCGACTGAATGAAGCCGGCGGAAATGTTGTAGCTCTGGGCCATCGCTTCTGCCTGCATTCCACGGTGAGAGTGTAGCCATCCCATAGCGCAGCGCTGCGCGGCACCGCAACTTTAGGTTATTCTTAACCTTAATCGGACGCTGACATCTGGCTACGCCGCAAAGCTCCTGACAGGATGCCTGCCGCGCGGGGTGCTATCGACGTGTCTCCCAGCAGGACGACAGTCAGGAACCCCATGCACCTTTCCGACATCGAGCCAGCCAGCCACATGGTTCAAACCGCCATCGTCGAGCTGCGCCAATACACCCTGCATCCGGGTGCGCGCGACACGTTGATCGATCTGTTCGATCGCGAATTTGTCGAAACGCAGGAAGCTTGCGGCATCTCCGTACTGGGACAATTCCGCGACCTCGACCGGCCCGACCGGTTCGTCTGGCTGCGCGGGTTTTCCGATATGGAGAGCCGGGCCGCGGCGCTTGCTTCGTTCTATGGAGGTCCGGTCTGGGCCGCGCACAGGGACGCCGCGAACGCGACGATGATCGATTCCTATGACGTTCTGCTGCTTCGCCCGTCTGGGGCCGGCGCCTTCGGATCGCTCCACCCGCGCGACAGGCCGTCGCTATCGGCCGCAACGTCGTCGGCCAGTGTTTTCGAGGCGCTTATATGCCCGGTGGAGTCCGATGGGCTTGACGATTTCGCTGCGTGGTTCGGTGCGGAGTTTGCACCGGCGCTCGCGGCTGCCGGCGGCGAAACAGTGGCAAGCCTCGTCACGGAATCGTCCGAAAACACTTTTCCCAGGCTGCCGGTGCGGGAAGGTGTTTCGGTGTTCGTGACGCTCATGCGCATGGCCGGCGAGGACGGTTACGAGCGTTTGCAGGAGGTGCCGGCTGGCGCGGCGGTGCTGGCAGAGCTTGCGCGCCGGACCACGGCCACGCGGCTGAGGCTCGCCCCAACCGCGCGTTCGCTGCTGCGCTAGACGCGTTCCTCCACCACCACCTTGCGGTAGAGGTGCCAAGTGGCGTGGCCGAGGATCGGGATGACTACGATGAGGCCGGCAAAGAGAGGCAGGCTGCCGAGCGCGAGCAACAGCGCGACGATGAAACCCCAGGCGAGCATCTGCAGGGGATTTGCCATGACGGCCCTGGCCGAGGTGTGGATCGCTGCCCACGCCCCCACGTCGCGGTCGATGAGCAGCGGGAATGCCACGACCGTCGTCGACAGCACGATCACGGCGAATACGAAGCCGATGGCATTGCCTGCGAGGATCAATGTCCACCCTTGGGACGTCGAGAAGAGCTGTGACAGGAAACTGCCGACCGATGCCGGCGGCTGGGAGCCGAAGATCGCGATGTAAAGGGCCTTGGCGGTCAGCAGCCAGACGATGAACACGGCAAACAGCATGGCGCCGACCGCTGCGATCGACGGTAGTGCTGGCGAGTGGCGCAGTTCGAGTGCGTGCCGCCATGATGTGTCCATGCCCGCTTCCCGGCGGCGGCTGATCTCGTAGAGGCCGATGGCCGCGAACGGACCGAGCAGGGCAAAGCCGGAGGCCAGCGGAAACAGCAGCGGCAACGCATTGGCCCCCGAGGTCCAGGCAGCAAGCACCACGCCGATCAGCGGGTACATGACGATGATGAAGATGATGTGCGAGGGCTTGGCCATGAAGTCCCGGTAGCCGGCCTGCAGACAGTCGTAGAGATCGCCGATCTCGATCGAACGCACATCGGGATAGGCCGCCGCGCCGTCAGCTCCGGCGTAGACATGGAAGTTCGTCATGACCATTCCTCCAACCGCTCGTTTGCGGTCGTGGTCTGCGGCCAGCTTCGCGAACCCCGCCCGGGAGCATGGCCGCATGCGACCCACAACCGGTTCTGTGCGAACGATAGCATAGTTCCGGCCCAGCGTCGCGCCCGGTCTCAGGGTGCTGCTACTCACATCTGTGTCCCGATGCTATGCTGGGCAAGCATTGCGCGGGGGCGTCACGATGAATGCCGACGAGTATCTGCCCAACGCCGAAACGGTCGCTGCGATCGAGAAGGACGTTGCGAATTACAACGCGCGGCGGCGCCATGCCCAAAGCGAGATCGGACGGCGCATGCCGGCCCTGTTCGCTAGCTACGTGCTCGCCTGCGCGGTCGTCTTCTACTTCATCATCGCGAACTTTCGCGACATGCCGGAGAAGGTGGCGTTTATTCTCCTGTTCGGCGGCGGTTTCGCCGCGATCGCCGGCGGGGTCGCGCTGTACCGTTTCGCCCACCGGGTCGGCGTCGATACGCAGCAAGGCTTTCGCGACCACATCTTGCCGGTGATCTTCGGTTTCGTGGACGGGTTGCGATATTCGCACGGATACGAGCCGGGGAGCTTCCGGCGGCTGCCTGCCGCCCTAAAGGGCGACTACAACCATAGTGAGTTTGGCGACATCATCACCGGCCGGCTCGACGGCAGGCATTTCGAGATCTGCGAGATGAGCCTGTCGCGCAGAAGCAAGTCGTCGACGGTCGTTCTTTTCAAGGGCGTCGCGCTTTGCTGCAGCGTGAGGGACAGTTTTCCGGGAACGCTGGTCGCGGTGCGCAAGCCGGAGCCGAGCCTGATGCAGCCGTTTAACGATCTGATGCGCTCGCTATCGGGGCTCTTCGGCGGCGAGCGGCTGGAAACGGTCTTCAGTCGTTCTCCGCTCGACCGCTCCTACGAGTTTCGCAGCGACAGGCGCGAGGAGGCGCGGGCGCTCTTTGCCGGCGGGCTGGGCGATGTTTTGGGTTGGGTGAACGAGCGGTGGCGGCAGGGCAGTCCGCGTCTTGCGGTTCGCCATGCAGAATTCTTCCTGATGCTGCCCAGCGAGAAGGATTTGTTCGAATTGCCACCGCTGGACAGGCCCGTCGACTACCGCGCCCATCTGGAGCCGATGGTGCGCGATTTCGCTGCACTGCTTGCCATCGTTGCCGAAGTGCAGCGCCAACCGGAGTCAGGGACTGCCGTCGATGACAAGCCGGTTGCAGGCCCGGAGAAGACCCGCACTCCGGCACAGGAAGTGTCGAAGGAGCCTTTCATTCCCCTCCTCGATGGGAATGCGCCTTCGGACAAACGTTGAGCCGCTTGTATTTTCATTGATTTCATGCAACTAACACTGACGTTCGGGCATTTGCTGACCCGGAGACTGGACCGTTTAGGACGACCTTTCCCCGACATCGTGAACTCTCGACGGCGACCCTGCGCATGTCGCGCAGACGCAGCTTACCAAAGGGAACAGGAGCTTTCCCCCCATGGCCCAGACCGGCACCGTAAAGTTTTTCAATGCAACCAAAGGCTTCGGCTTCATCACGCCTGACGACGGCGCGAAGGACGTTTTCGTCCACATCTCCGCTGTCGAGGCCTCTGGCCTGCGCACCCTCGTCGACGGTCAGAAGGTTTCCTTCGACGTCGAGCCCGACCGTATGGGCAAGGGTCCGAAGGCAGTGAACCTGTCCGCAGCCTGATGGCTTCGTGCCGGTTCGCCGGCACGACGGCTTTCAAGAGCGGCGCGAGCAATCGCGCCGCTTTTTTTGTTTTGGCAGGCAAGTTGCTGACACCATAATGTCAGTAGCCGTTGACCGTTTCCGCGCCGTTCAGAGAGCCCCCTTTCCATTGCTGCGGACTCTGCCCATATTCCCGCCATGGCCGATACCCCTGACAAGAAGAACGCCTCGCGCGCGAAGGATGCCGCTTTCGGCGCGCGCTCGCGCAAGAGTCCTCTCACCGACTATCTCGATGCTTCCGAGCCGCTGAACCCGGGCGGATTCGGCGAGGTGCCGCAAAGCGAGTTCGAGGGCGCGCCACTCAGCGGGTCGGTCTCGGACTGGGCACGGCAGATTGCCGACGAGGCCGGGAAGGCGCCGGCCAAGGCGAAGAAGAAGGTGCCGGAACGATCGTCCGCGCCGACGCGCTCGGCGCGCGGCACTTCGATGGGCGGCGCGGCTTCGCCAAAGGAGCGCGCGGCTGCCGGCCTCAACCCGATACCAGGTCTCGACATCGCGCTGGAGGATGTCGAGAAGCTGTCGTCCTCGGGCGTGACAGCCACGGTCGCCGCGCTATCGCGGCTGATCGAAGGCGGCGATCCCAACCTCAAGAACGAAGCCTGGGTTCCGCACCGGCCGGCGAGGCCGGAAAAGTCCGAAGGCGGCATCGAGATCCGCATGGAGACGGCGTTCAAACCCTCCGGAGATCAGCCCACCGCCATTGCCGACCTCGTGGCCGGCGTCAAGGAGCAGGACCGCACGCAGGTGCTGCTGGGCGTCACCGGCTCGGGCAAGACCTTCACCATGGCCAAGGTGATCGAGGAGACGCAGCGCCCGGCGCTTATCCTGGCGCCCAACAAGACGCTGGCCGCGCAGCTCTACGGCGAGTTCAAGAGCTTCTTCCCGAACAACGCTGTCGAGTATTTCGTCTCCTATTACGACTATTACCAGCCGGAGGCCTACGTCCCGCGCACCGACACCTATATCGAGAAGGAATCGTCGATCAACGAGCAGATCGACCGCATGCGGCACTCTGCGACCCGCTCGCTGCTCGAACGCGACGACGTCATCATCGTCGCCTCGGTGTCCTGCATCTACGGTATCGGGTCGGTCGAGACCTATACGGCTATGACGTTCCAGATGGAGGTGGGCGACCGGCTCGACCAGCGCCAGCTTCTCGCCGACCTCGTCGCCCAGCAATACAAGCGGCAGGAC
>JAEWFU010000136.1 GCA_023388675.1 Pseudomonadota bacterium
CAGCATTGCCCGGCAGGTAGTCTGTATTGATGATGACTGAGGGTGCCGCCTGGCGCACGCCCGCGAGGAAAGCGCGCCAGTCGTTGATTTCGCCGAAGGGCAGAAGGTCGGCGGAGGTCACTTCCCAGCCGGCTTCCTCGAAGTTCTTCTGCAAGCCCTCCATGATGGTCTTGGAGTAGGGATTGTCGGAAGAAATCAGCGCGACCTTCTTGTTCGGCAACTCCAGCGTGCCGCCATCGAGCAATTGCTGGATGACCGGCACCATCGCCGTCTCATAGGCATCGTAGGACGGCGAGATCGACCACACGGTCGGGAAGTCGTCCGGGCTCGGCGCGATGATGTCGTATGTCTGCGCTGCGTTCGCCGAGATGATGTAGGGCATCTCCTGCTCGGCCATCAGCTCGATCTCGAAATTGCTGCCGCTGGCATAGCCGGTCATCATCACGTTGACATCGCGATCGCCGGCCAGGCGTTCGAACGCGCTCGTCACCGTGTCGGCCGCCTGATCCTGCGTGTCGCCGACGACAACCTCGAACTTGTAGCCGGCAATGCCGCCGGCGGCGTTGATCTCCTCGACGGCGAGGCGTGCGCCGTTGACCATCTCGTTGCCGTCGGCGGCCGCTCCGCCGGTCATCGGCGCGAGCACGCCGATCTTAGCCACCTTGTCCTGGGCCTGCGCAGACGTCACCGAAAGCGCGGAGGCGGCCAGCAATGCCAGTCCCAGCTTGCGTATCGTGTTCATGTCCATTTCCCCTGTTTGGTGTTGTCGTTGTGCAATCAGCGGATGTCGCACCAGTCGATGACGGCCGCCGCGATCGTCTTGGTCGTCTCGTGGAGGGACGCGATGTCCACGTATTCGTCGTAACCGTGGAAACCGTCGCCGCTCGGTCCGTAGATGACCGCATCCACACCGGCACCGGCGTAGTGGGCGCAATCGGCCACCGCCTCGAACCCTCGCACGCGCGGAGCCTTGCCGACCTGGGTTTGCCGCCTCACCAGAGACTGGACGATGGGGTGATCGACCGGTGTGTTCATCGGCGGGAAGTGAAGGCCGCCCAGTTCCCACTCGACCTTGATCGGATTCTTCTGCAGCCAGAGGTCCTGCTCGCAGAAATTCCGGACGAAGGTTTCGAATTCGCTGCGGATTTCCTCCTTGGTCTGCTGCGGCAGGAACTTGTAGTCGATGTCGATGGCGACCGTATCGGGGATGATCGCCGGGTTGGTCATGACCATCGGCAGACCATCGGGACCGAGGCCGGCACCGCCACGAATGACACCGACGTTGATGGTGTTCATCCCCGGCGGGAGCAGCGGGTGCTGGAGGTAGCGGCAGCGGGAGTTCTCGAACTGCCTCAAGGCCTCGAGGAAACGCGCCGCGATATCGATCGCATTGACCGCGGGACGCAGGCGGCCGGGCTCGTCGCGTTGCGGCCAGATCTCGTTGAAGCGCATCGCCGAATGGCCTTGCTGACCGGGTATCGTCACCCGCAGCCATTCGAGGCCTCCCTCGCAGGGATGAACGTCGCCCCAGCTCGGCTCCGCGACGATGGCCGCCTTGGCGAGCTTGCCTTTCTTCACCGCGTCGATGGCGCCGAAGCCACCCGCTTCCTCGTCTACGACCGCGTGGATCGACAAGCGGCCCTGTAGCTGGATGCCCGCCTTGCGGATTGCCCGCGCCGCCGCGAAACAGGCCGCCAGGCCGCCCTTCATGTCGACGGCGCCGCGGCCGTAAAGCCTGCCGTCCTTGATCTCGCCGCCGAACGGATCGGCCGTCCAGCCGGATTTCTCACCGATGGGCACCACATCGATATGGCCACAGAGGATGAGGCTCTTGTCTTCGTCGCCTGCGAGATCGGCGACGAGGTTCGGCCGGTCGGGAAAGACTTCCCAGCGATCGGACTTGAAGCCCAGCGCTTCGGTTTCCTGCTGGAGGCGATCCTGGACGGCCGCTTCGCGGTTCTGCTCGGCATCCATCACGAAGCGCGGATTTACCGACGGGATGCGGACGATATCCTGGGTAAGCTCGACGACATAGTCGGCCTCCTCGTCCAGGAGCTTCCAGACCTTCTCGATTGCGGTTTCCTTGTCGGCCATCATATTCCCCTTTCTTCTCTCGTTCGGCGACGGCTCCGGCGCTTCCTCCGGGCGTGGTGATTGGTTCAGGCGGCGATCTCCGCGAGCAGTTGGTCTGTGCTGACCTGGCGGCAGTAGCCTTTGATCGCGCGCAGCGAAAAATCGTGGCGCTCCTGCGTGTAGGTCCCGCATGCGTCGGGCACGAGGGTAACGAGGTAGCCGAGGTCGCAGGCATCGCGCACCGCCGACTCGACGCACTGGTCGGTCAGAAGGCCGCAGAGCACGAGCTGGCGGACACCGAGATTGCGCAGGACGTAGTCGATATGGGTGGAGACGAAGACGCTCGACGAGCTCTTCGGCAAGACGATTTCGTCCTCGCCCGGCGCGAGCTCGTCGACCACCTTGCCGTCCCACGATCCGCGCGGGACGTTGAAACCGGTGATCTTGTAGTCGAGGCTGCGGTCGCGGCCGTCGAGCGTCAGGCTTTCGATCGTCGTGTACATGACCTCGATGCCGGCGGCGCGAAAGCCCGCCTGAAGCCTGCGCATGTTGGGCATCGCGACCTTGTCCAGCCGATCGAAATAATAACCGTATCGTGCTTCCATCTCATCCGCCGGCACGTCGCTGAACTCGCCGCCGTCGCGCCGTGCGGAGAAATTCTGCACGTCGATGAAAAGAATGGCGGATTGCGCCGGCACGAGCGGCACCTCACGCGTCAGATTATCCTGCATCTCCAGCCTCCGCTTCCGTCGATGAGGCGGCGCGAATGGCGACCGCCAGAAATTCCGCCCATCTCGCCTGTCCGGCCTCATCGGCGATCAGGTCGTTGCGTATCTCGATCAGGACATGTTCGATGCCGCGCTTCTCTCCGTGCACCGGTATGGCGTAGTCGGTGAGATCGTTGCCGGTATATGGCTCGTTGAAAGCGGCCTTGACGGTATCGTCGAGACCGACGATCGCGGCCATCAGCTTGCGAGCCAACCTGTCGTCGCGATTGAACAGCAGGCCGAGCTGCCAGGGCCGTTCGATGCCATCCTTCAGCAGCCGGGGCGTAAAGCTGTGTACGGACACGAGCGCCGTGCGATGCCGACGCCCGTGCCGATCCAGAAGCCGACTAACTTCCGTGTGGAAAGGAACGTGGATCTCTTCGTAACGTGCCAGCCGCGCGGCTCGGGTGAGCCCTTGATTGCCCGGGATGACGGTGGTGTCGCTCGTTTCCGGCATGCAGTCAGCCGAGTCGAAGGCACGGTTGCAGTCCACCACCAGCCTGCTGTAGCGCTGCAGGATAAGCGGTGCGTCGAGGGCCGTCGACAGGCCCCGCGCTACGCCCTCCGCCCCGATGTCGTAGGCGATATGCCGGGCGAATTCGCTTTCCGGAACACCCAGATCGCCAAGCCTGCGCGGAACCTGCCGCCCCGCATGCTCGCACAACAACACGACGCGGCTCGCCCCGTCGCCGTTGACGATTTCGAAGGGGGCGGGGTCGTCGAGGGCCAGCAATCCCTTATCGGCCTGCGCGTCGGTATTTCCAGTCTGCAGCATGCGTTTCCGTTCGGTCTCGCCACTTCGGCCAAAGCTCCGCCGCCGACCAGGATGACAAAATCCTGGCCGCCGCCACGCGCCGGGTCGGGCATTCAATACGGAAGATTGGAACGAAAATAGTTAGTCAAAGTCAATCAGAATTTTCGGATTGATAAATTATTTTCGAAATGCCTATAGTCGGCGACAGAGTGCCATGAGGAGGGCCGATGACCGAGGGCACCGGAACAGGCAGCCTGAAGGACAGGATCAACGCGGAGATGGAGCAGCTCACCGCGAGCGAGCGCAAGATCGCCAGCGTCGTCCTTGCCGATTACCCGTACGGGGGGCTGGAAACCATCCAGGAGCTTGCGCGGCGAACCCGTGTCAGCGCACCGTCGATCACGCGCTTCATCGCCAAGATCGGCTGTGCGGGCTACCAGGATTTCCAGCGCCAGCTCATCAGCGAACTCAAGCAGCGCGAACTCTCGCCGATCGAGCTGAAGATCACCGAGGCGCCGCCCGAAGGCGCACACCTTCTGACCGATTACACCCGCCGCCTGATACGGCAGATGACCTACATGGCGGAGAACATGCCCCAGCGGCAGTTCGACGAGGTGTGCGAGCTGATCGCAGACCCGAGCCGCAACGTTTTCATCATCGGCGGCCGCGTCACCGACAGCATCGCCCAGCTCCTGTCTATCCATCTGCGCCAGATGCGCAGCCGCATCTACCACATGCCCGGTAACCCCGAGCTCTGGCCCGAATATGTGCTGCGCATGCGCAAGCAGGACATCGTCATCGTCTTCGACGTGCGCCGCTACCAGCCCCAGCTCGCGCAACTCGCCCATCTCATTTCCGAGCAGCGGCAATCCACTATCGTCGCCATCACCGACAAGTGGATGTCGCCCGTCGCGAGCTATGCGCGGCACGTGTTCGCCGTACCGATCGAGCTTGAAACCGCATGGGACACGCAGGTGTGCCTCGTCACGCTCGTCGAGGCGATCATCGTTCGCGTCTCCGAGATGGACTGGACCGCGACCCGCAAGCGTATCGAATCCTGGGACCGCATCCGCTTCTCGCTGCAGGATGCGCTGAAAGAAGGGGGAGGAACGGAACCCGATGCAGAATGAGCATGTGATCTACGCCTGCGCGACCGATATTGCGGGCAAGGTACGCGGCAAGGGTTTTCCCGCCGCGGAGTTCGAGAAGCGGCTGAAGCGCGGCATCGGCTGGGCACCGACCAACGTTCAGATCACATGCTTCGACGCCATCGCGGAAAGCCCTTTCGGTTCGCTCGGCGACATGGTGCTCATCCCCGACGCCGCCACGCGCGTCAGCGTGCGGTCGGAGGAAAGCGGCCTTTCGGAAGACTTCGTGTTCGGCGACATCAGGCATACTGACGGCACGCCTTGGGACTGCTGCACACGCTCCATCCTCAAGGCCGCTCTGGCACGGCTGGAGAAGGCGGCCGGGCTGACTCTGGTCAGTGCCTTCGAGCATGAATTCCAGTTCAAGGGCAAGGCGATGCCGATGGGCACCGCCTATACGATGTCTGGCTTCCGTCAGCGGCGCGCCTTCGCGGAAAAGCTGATCGCCGCCATGCGTGCGGCAGGCCTCGACCCCGACACGATCATGAAGGAATACGGCGCGGACCAGTACGAGGTCACGATGGGGCCGCAGCGCGGCGTCACCAGCGCCGACCATTCGGCAACCCTCCGCGAGCTCATCCACGCCGTGGCGAGCGAGGCCGGCGAGGAGGTGACGTTCACACCCCTGCGGGATCCGGCCGGCGTCGGCAACGGCGTGCATATCCACATGAGCTTCCTCGACGCCGAGGGCAAGCCAGCCACCTACGATCCGTCGGGACGTCACGGGCTGAGCAAGCCTGCCGGCCAGTTCGTGGCGGGCCTGCTGAAATATCTCGACAGCTATCTGGCGCTGGTCGCGCCAAGCGTGATCTCCTATGGCCGCCTGACACCGCATCGCTGGAGCGCCGCCTACAACAATCTGGGCCTCCAGGACCGCGAGGCATCCGTGCGTATCTGTCCGGTGTCGGCGATGAGCGACATCGACAAGGCGCGCCAGTTCAACTTCGAGTTCCGCGCGGCAGACGCCACGGCCAGCCCGCACCTGCAACTCGCGGCAATCGTGCACGCCGGGGTTCAGGGCATCGAGGAAGGACTCGACGTGCCGGATGCCACGGAGGAAGACCT
>JAEWFU010000147.1 GCA_023388675.1 Pseudomonadota bacterium
GCACGAGGATGAACACGCCGATCAGCGTCACCGCCGGCGCGAGCATCACCGTGATCGTGCTTCTGGTCATCGTGGCCATGTGGAGATACGCAAACCCTGCCGTCAGTGCGAGGAAAGCCGGATGCGACGCTGCCGCACCCGGCTTCCGTCGTTGCTACTGCTGCGCCCGCTCCAGGATCGACTCCGCGTCGGCCTGTGCGTTGGCCTGGGCCTCCTGCGCGTCGACCTGGCCGTATTGCAGGGACTCGATCACCTGCTGCAGCGCCTCGGAGAACTCCTGCCCGCCGAGCACCACCGGGAATGCCTTGGCATTGTCGAGCACGTCGACATAACCGGCGAGGAAGTCGCGGCCGAGATCGTCCTGATAGGCTTCGACGTCGGAGCTGCGCGACGGCAGGATGCCCATCGACATCAGGATGCCCGACATCGCGGATGCACCGTTCTCGCCCGATTCAGGCCCGTTCAGCCAGGACAGGAAACCCCAGGCCGCCTCGCGCTCCGCATCGGCCGCACCCGCATTGACCACGGTCAGCCAGGAATAGGAGATCGAGCGCGCGGTGTCGCCGCTCGGCCCGACCGGGATCGGCGCGGTGCCGATCGTGTCGAAGCGGTCGCCCATGCCGGCGCGCAGCGCACTTTCCCACCAGTTGGCCATGATGATCATGCCGGTGTTGCCGGAAACGAAATTGTCGAGGAAGGGTCCAGTGGTGTTGGCGTCGGCCGTGCCCATGGAAGGATCGGTATAACCTTCCTTGATCATTTCCTCGTAGAGCGCGAACGTCTCGCCAGCAGCCTGGCTGTCGAGCGCCGGCTTGCCGTCGACCACCAGGTCGCCGCCATTGGAAACCAGCAGCGAGGCGAACGGATGTACGACACCGGCGGCCCACGAGTTGATCATGCCGAAGCCCTGGCGTCCCTCGCCGCTGGCGGTGATCGCGGCGGCTGCCTCCTTCAGCGCGTCCCAGGTGGCCGGCGGCTCGGCGATACCCGCCTCCTCGAACAGCGTCTTGTTGTAGTTCAGCGCGTAGACGTTGATCTCGTTGGGAATGCCGTAGACCGCGCCGTCGACGCTGGCGGCTGCGGCAATGCCGGCCGGCCATGCGGCGCCGACGTCACCGGAAACCGCCTCGGGCGCCTTCTCCACGAGGCCGTCGCGCGCCAGTTCCGGCAGCCACAGATCGTAGATGCTGGCGATGGTGGGGCCGCCGGCCCCGCCGCCCTGCGAGCGGATCGTCGTCAGCAGGTCGCCGAACGGCACCGCCTGCACGGTGATCGTGACATCCGGATTGGCCTCGCTGTAGCTGGCGGCCGCGGCTTCGAGCAGCGCGACGGTCTCGGGCGACCAATGGGTCAGGTAGGAAATGTTCACGGGCTCGGCGAATGCCGAGGCGGGCAGCGCAACGGCTGCGGCAAGCGCAAGTTTCAGTCGCGTCAGTTTCGTCATGATCAACCTCCGGAAGCCTCTGTGTCAGAGTTATGTGGTATCCTCGCGGAGAATTGGTTATAACATCATAATCCATTTGGCAATCATGGAACGGATCGGAAATGCAGACAGGTGAAATCGCGGGCCACATACTGACACCCGCCGGCTGGGTCGACGGACGCGTACGCTGGCAGGACGGGCGCATCGTTGCGGTGGAAGAAGCTGGAACCGACACCGATGACGTGATGGTGCTGCCGGGCTTCATCGACCTGCATTGTCATGGTGGTGGCGGCGCCGACATCATGGAGGCAGGCAACGCCCCGCACACGGTCGCCGCAACCCATGCCGCCGCCGGCACGACGGCCCTGCTTGCCACGACGATGACGGCGGAAGTGCCCGACATCGAGCAGGCGCTCGCCGCCGCGAACCGCGCCGAGCTCGAACCGGGCGACGACGAGGCGGCGGTGCTGGGCGTCCACCTCGAAGGTCCGTTCATCAGTCGCAGCCGGCTAGGCGCCCAGCCCGACTTCGTCATCGACGGCGACACGGCCCTGATGGAACGCCTGATGGGCCTCGCCCGCATCCGGGTGGTGACGCTTGCGCCGGAAGCCGATCCCGATGGCGAACTGACCCGCTACCTCAATCAGCGCGGCGTGCGCGTCCAGATCGGCCATTCGTCCTGCGATTACGAGACGGCGGCGCGCTGCTTCGAGAGTGGGCGCCACGGCGTGACCCACATGTTCAACGCCATGTCCGGCCTGCATCATCGCGAGCCGGGCATCGTCGGCGCGGCCCTTGCCCATGCCGAGCATGCCGAACTGATCCCCGATCTGCTGCACGTCCACCCCGGCGCGATCCGCGCCGCGCTGCGTGCAATTCCCAACCTCTATGCGGTGACGGACGCCACTCCGGCATCCGGCATGCCCGACGGCGACTATCGGCTGGGCACCCAGCACGTGAAGAAGTGCGGCAACGGCGTGCGCCTTGCCGACGGGACGCTGGCCGGAAGCAGCCTGACCATGCTGCAGGCCTTCCGCAATCTCGTCTCTATCGGCCTGGGCATCGACGAAGCGTCGCGACGCACGGCGACGATCGCAGCGGACTATCTCGGCCTGACCGATCGCGGTCGCATCGCGACCGGGGCGATAGCCGATCTCGTCGTGCTCGACCGCGACCTAGAACTTCGCTCGGTCATCCTGCGCGGACGGCCGCGGGCTCCCGCTGAGGGCTGAAACGCCGGCTTAGTGCGACAGCAGAACCGGCATCAGGAGATCGTCGAGCACACCCTTCGTCGCACCGCCGAGCACGAAGTCGCGCAGCCGGGAGTGCCCGTAGCCACCCATGACCAGCAGGCCCGCGCCGCGCTCCAGCGCCGTCTGCTGCAACGTCTCGGCGATCGGCGCGCCCTGCCCGCGCAGCGGAACCGCCGCAGCCTCGACGCCCCGCCGGACGAGCCCGCCGGCAAAGCGCTCCGCGGCATCGCGGCTGGATGGCTTGTCGTCGACCACCGAAAGAACCGAAACGCGCGTCGCGCGAGCGAGCAGCGGAAACGCGTCGGCAGCCGCGCGCGCGGCGACACGGCTACCATCCCAGGCCACGGCAACATGGTCCAGCGCGCCAACAGGTGCGAGTTCGGGCAACAGAACGGTCGGACGACCGGCGCCGAAGATGACGGTCTCGGCGGTCAGGCGCGTCGTCGGATTACTGGTCTCCCAGCCCAGCAGGCTGATGTCGTGGTAGCGAGCATGGACGGCGGCCATTTCGGCCAGCAGCGCCGGCTTGACTGCGATCGCATTGGTGGAAGCCGTTAAACCGGCCGCCTGCGCCCTCTCCACGATAAGCGCAAGCAGGTGATCCCCGCGTTCCCGGCTTAGCTTCTCCGCCTCGCGGATCATTTCCGGCACGTCGAGTAGGAAATGCGACAAGGCGTTGGAAACAGGCG
>JAEWFU010000265.1 GCA_023388675.1 Pseudomonadota bacterium
CCTTGGAGTTCGCGATCGCGACGTGACCGCAGGCGCGCGTCACCAGCACGGGATGGTCGGGCGCGGCACGATCGAGATCCGCCCGCGTCGGGTGGACGCCTGTGTCGAGCTTGACCTGATCGTAGCCGCGCGCCAGCACCCATTCGCCTTTCGGCATCCCCTGCGCCCGGGTCGCGATCGCACCGACGATCGCCTCCAGCGTGGGTGCTGCCGCCGCCGTGACGTCCACCATTCCCATGGTCAGGCCGGTGGCGATCAGGTGCAGGTGGTTGTCGATCAGGCCGGGGCTTGCAAAGCGGCCCTGCAGGTCGACGATTTCCGTCTCCGGTCCTTGCAGTTCGCGCATTTCGTCGTCGGTGCCGGTGGCCAGAACCTTGCCCTGCCAGACCGCAAGAGCCTGGCATCGGCCGTCTTCATAGCCGCGCCAGATGTTGCCATTGATCAGGATAAGGTCAGCGAAGATACGACTGGACAAGCAAGCCTCCGAAACCAGACGCCCGCGGCGTCGAAACAAAGCGTGGGATCACACCGGCGAACTGCCGACGCATTGTGAAGTGATTTTGGCTGGCGTCACGTCCCCGCGCACTGCGACACCGGACGGATTTCCACCGATCCTCCACCCGTCCGTTCATGCATTCCCCGCTCTTCTTCTGTCACGGAGCATCTTGAAGCGCCCCTTGCGTTCGGGGGCAACAGTGGGACCCCAACTGGTGCTTGGCAAATTCGCTTTTGGCAAATGACTATGCAAAAAATGCATAATGAGGATGGAATGTGCTTGTCGTCGCATCCCCGAGTGACGATAGTGCCGCCGACGGAAAGGGGTGTCGGCATTGGAAATGAAATGGCTCGAAGATTTCGTGGCCCTGGCCGAGGCTTCGAGTTTTTCCCGCGCTGCGGAGCTGCGCAACGTGACCCAGTCCGCTTTCAGCCGCCGCATCAGGCAGCTCGAAGCTTGGCTTGGCACCACCTTGATCACTCGCGCCAGCGTTCCCGCCCAATTGACCTCGGAGGGCCGCGCCTTCCTGCCGGTCGCGCAGGAAACCATCCGCACCTTCTATGCCATTCGCGAGACGCTGCGGCCTTCGCCGGGGGCGCGCCTCGTGCGCATCGCCGCCCTTCACACGCTTACGTTGACCTTCTTCCCCGAATGGCTCGGGCGTCTGGAGGCGGTGGCAGGTCCCCTCGGCACATCGTTCATTCCCGACCGGGGCGGGATCGAAGCCAATGTCGAGGCGATGGTCACGGAAGACGCCGACCTGTTCCTCACCTACGCCCATCCCGAGGTGCCGCTTCGCCTCGACCGGGCCAAGTTCGAGCATCTGACCATCGGACATGACCGGCTGATCCCGGTTGCGGCACCGGAGGTTCGCATCTTCGGAACGCTTCACAAGGGTGCGGGCATCCTCGACCGGGCCGTCTCCGGCGAGCTCGTCGTACCCTGCCTCTCCTACGGCTATGCGTCCTTCTTCGGGGTGGCGCTTGGGCATCTTCTGGCCAGGCGCCCGCCCTTCGCGCGTCGCACGGTACACGAGAACACGATCAGCGCCGGCCTCAAGAACGTCGCCATGACCGGGTTCGGCCTGAGCTGGTTGCCCGAAAGCCTCGTCGCCGAAGAACTGGCCGACGAACGGCTGGTCGTCGCCACCGCGACCGACGACTGGCACCTCGATCTCGAAATCCGCCTCTACCGCCACTACACCAACCGGGCGAAGCCGGTCGAGGCGATGTGGAAGGCAGCCGAGCAGATCCGGGCCAGCATCAGCCCTTTATGAACCGCAGGGCGCGCAGGATATCGAAGAACTCCGCCGCCTCGAAGGCCACTGCCCGCGGACCATGCTCCCTGGCCCCCGGATACCAGCGCGACTGGTAGGCGTTGACCGGGTTCACGAATTCCACGACCACTTCCCAGGGCCCTTCGGTGGAAGGCGTGCCACCCGCACCGGCCTTCAGCGCCGCCTCCACACCTTCGCGGATGAGCCGGCAGGACCGCGTAGGCGCGATCGAATTGGACGCAGGGCCGGCGCCGAACAACGTTTCGACGGTCCCCATGCGGGGAACCATCGCCCGCGCATCGGCGCAGATGCCCGCGTCTCCCGCAATAAATGCAGAAGGCACGCCGTAGAGCGCCGCGCAAAGGGCGTTGATGGTAAACTCGGATGCCACCTCGCCGTTCAGCAGCAGGCGCGAGATTTTCAGGTTGAAGGAGTGGGCGAGCGGATTGTCCTCTGTGCCCGCCTTGGAATGGTAGCCGGTATAGATGGCCGCACTGAAGCTGTCGTCCAGGCCGAACATCATGCCGTCCGGATGCCCCGACCAGTTGCGCACGATCCGCACATCGTCGGGCAGTCGCTCGACCAGCAGGTTGCGCCCGCTGTCATGCGCATCCTTGATTATGATTTCGGTCGCACCGGCGGCCCGCGCGCCGTCGCATGCGGCGAGCACTTCGGCTGTCATCAGGGCGCGGTATTCGGGCCAGTCGGCATGGCCGTGGATCGTCTCGTCCCAGTGGTTGATGCCGGCCGTGCCTTCGATGTCGGCGGAAATGAAGATCTTCATCGTAGCGGGTTCTCCTTGAGCCAGTCGGCGAGCGAGAGGTAAAAGCGGCCGTCGCGGCCTTGTGTTGCGGGTGCCTCGCACAGCGCATTCAGAACGGCTTCCTGCGTCGCCTCGGCGGCGGCGCGGAAAGCCAGATCGATCCTTGCATCGTCCAGACGCCGCAGCGGAGCGAACGCGGATTGCGGCTGGTGCTCGATCGGATCGGCGGTGGTGAAACAAATGGCGAGATCGCCGCTGCCGTTTCCCCAGAATGCACCGAGCCGCGCCAGTCCCGCTCCCGCGCGGCGCGTCACGCGCTGCAACTGCCGGTCGCCGAGCGGCAGGTCGGTGGCCAGAACGACGATCACCGAGCCCTTTTCCGCCTCGGAATCGCGGTCCGGAACAGGCCGCCGACCGTCCGGCAGGACCAGTTGCCCGGCAGGCCCGAAATTCGCGAGAACCAGCGCGCCGAGCGTGAAATCCTCCCCGTCGATTTCCATCAGACGGGACGACGTGCCTATACCGGCCTTGAAGCCGAACGCGGTCATGCCCGTGCCCGCGCCGACGGCACCCTGGGGAAAGCGGCCGGGCCTGGCGGCGTCCAGCGCCGCATCGGCATCGTCGGGCGTGACGGCCATGGCCTGGATATCGCTGATCCCGCCATCGTTGCATTCGCAGACGAGCGCATTGACGGTGGACGTGCTGCGGCCGATCCCTGGATTGGCCGCAACAGCCCTTCGGATCAGCGCCTGCGTGCAGGCAGCGACACCGAACGTGTTGGTCAGCAGGATCGGCGTCTCGATGGTGCCGAGCTCGGCAATTTGCATCAGCCCTGCAGACTTTCCGAAACCGTTGATGACATCGACAGCGGCGCGCGGCCTGAGACGGAAGGGATCGCCATCATGCGGCAGGATCGCGGTAACGCCTGTCGCGAGGCCGTCGCGCGACAGCGTGCGATGGCCGACCGCGACACCGGCCACGTCCGTGATCGCATTGAGAGGCCCCACGGGCAGCCCTCCGATCATCAGCCCCAGCTCCCGTGCAGTCGCCATCCCGTCCCCGTCCTCCGTCGTTCCCGCATCGGCGCACCTTTATAGCGGCTGCAGGCGAGACGTCATCGGTCCAGAAGCTCTCCGCCGCAGGATCAAGCGGCCGGCATCCCCTTTACGAAGGGCTCTGGTGCAATGCTATCTGCAGCGTGAATTCCGCTTCCGACTATAGTTGCGCCCTTGCAGCCGATGCCGAAGATTATCCAGTCACGAGGTCCCTTGAATATGCCTGCACGCGTTTTGATCGCCGAATTCATGCACGAAACCAATACGTTCAGCGTCCAGAAGACGGATCGTGCGAGCTTCGAGAAGGGCACTCTCTATCTCGAGAATGAGATTTCAGCCGCGTTCACGGGCACCCACACATTCATGGGCGCCGGTTATGAGGCCGCCGAAAAATTCGACTGGTCGATCGTCACACCCCTTGTTGCCGGCGCAACGCCGGCCGGACGCGTTACGGACGCATGTTTCGAGGAGTTTGCCGCGATCCTTGTGGCTGCCGCCAGCGAGGTCGATGGCATCCTGCTGCACCTCCACGGCTCCATGTCGACGGAGAGCCACGACGATGGCGAAGGCGAATTGCTGGCGCGCATGCGGGCCACCGTCGGGCCATCCATCCCCATTGTCGTCGTGCTCGACCTGCACGCCACCGTGACACAAGCCATGGCCGACAATGCCGACGCGCTGATCTCCTACCGCACCTATCCGCATATCGACCAGTACGAGCGCGGGCATCAGGCGGCTGCCTTGCTGGACCGTACGCTCCGGGGCGAAATCCGACCCAGGGTGGCGGTCGCCCGTCGACCGATACTCTACGCGCTGGATGGTGGCCGGACCACGTCCAAACCCATGGTCGAGCTGCTCGCACGGGCGGATGCGCTTGAGGCGTCCGGGGAGGCGCTGGTCGTAAGCATTCAGGCAGGCTTCTCGTCGGCCGATGTTCACGACATCGGACCCTCCATTGCCGTCACCGCCGAAGACGACACTCGGGGGCAGGTGATTGCGGAAGAGCTGATGGACTATGTCTGGCAGGAACGGCACTGGTCGACGATCACCTTCACCCCACTGGAGGAGGCGCTTGCCGAGGCGGCCGCGCCGTCAAGCGACGGCAGGCCTCTGGTGATTTCGGACTATTCCGACAATCCCGGATCCGGCGCCTATGGCGACGCGACAACCCTGCTTCGCGCGATCCTCGAGGCCGGACTGGCCAATGTCGGTTTCCATGCCATTTGCGATCCCGAAG
>JAEWFU010000284.1 GCA_023388675.1 Pseudomonadota bacterium
TCGCCCAGCTCGGCTGCTGGGACGAGATCGTGCCCAACGCGCAGGCGATGACCGAGATGGTCGTCACCGATTCACGCACGGCAGACCCGGTGCGTCCGGTATTCCTGACCTTTGACGGCGAGGTGGCACCCGGCGAGCCCTTCGCGCACATGGTTGCCAATCGTCACCTCAACGCCGCCCTGCGGCGCCGCGCCGCCGAACTCGGCATCGACATCATCGAAGGGGTGGGCGTTTCCGGCTTCGAGAGGGGCGCGCAGGAGACCCTGGTGCATCTTGCCGACGGCGTGACGCTGCGCACGCGGCTGCTGGTGGCCGCCGACGGCGTGCGGTCGCGGCTGCGCGACATGGCTGGCATCAGGACGGTGCAATGGGAATACGGCCAGTCGGGCATCGTCTGCACGGTCGAGCACGAAAGGCCGCATATGGGCCGGGCCGAGGAACATTTCCTGCCCGGCGGGCCGTTTGCAATCCTGCCGCTCAAGTCCGGCGAGAACGGGCGCAACCGGTCGTCCATCGTCTGGACCGAGCGGACGCAGGACGCCGAACGCCTTGTCGCCGAGGACGAGATCGTCTTCGAGGCCGAACTCGAACAGCGCTTCGGCCTCAAGCTCGGCGAGATCAGGGTTGCCGACAAGCCTCGCGCCTGGCCGCTCGGGTTGACGCTGGCCCGCGATTTCGTGAAGCCGCGCTTCGCGCTGGCGGGCGATGCCGCGCATGGCATCCACCCGATCGCGGGACAAGGGCTCAATCTCGGCTTCAAGGATGCCGCGGCCCTCGCGCAGGTCGTGGTCGAAGCCGACCGGCTTGGGCAGGACATCGGCGCGCTCGACGTGCTGGAGCGCTACCAGCAATGGCGGCGTTTCGATACGCTCCAGATGGGCATCACCACCGACGTGCTGAACCGCATGTTCTCCAACGATTTCGGCCCGCTGCGGGCGGTCCGCGATTTCGGGCTCGGGCTGGTCGAACGCATGCCGCGGATGAAGGACTTTTTCATCCGCCAGGCGTCGGGACTGTCGGACCACGCCCCGCGTCTGCTGCAGGGCGAGCCGATCTGATCAATCGTGGATGGAATAGGCTTCGCGGACCTCGACATGGCCGGTGCGTGCCAGCGGCAGCCTGCCGGCGATCTCGACAGCCTCCTCCATATCTTGCGCCTCGATCACGATCAGACCGACGATCTGTTCCTTGGTTTCCGCGAACGGCCCATCGGTTATGACGGGCTTTCGGCGGCGGTTGCGAACCGTCTTGGCCTCATCGGGCAGCCTGAGCGCCTGTGCCAGGAACAGCTTGCCCTGGTCCATCAGTTCGCGGTCGTAAGCAAGCGAATCGGCCTGCATGGCGCTGTGCTCCGCCTCGCTCATCCGGGCGAACGCTTCCTGGGCGTGATGGATCAGGCAAACGAATTTCATCGTACATACTCCGTGGTTGAAGCTGTGCCCGCGTGCGGCAACCGGCGGTCGCCTCCGGCTATTGTCGATGCCAGCGCAAAGGTCAGAAATGCTACGACAAGGATCGCGAGGGCGCTTCCGGCAAACGCCCGCCGCCAGGCGCCGCGTGGCTCCGCAGACAGTTTCCGCAAATGATCCGACATCAGCAACAGGTCCATGATAGTATCTCCCTTGTGCCGCGCCGGAATGGCGCGCCTGCACTGGAGACGGGATGGCACTGGACGGGCCGACATTTTTGCACTGACAAACCTGACATGCTGCTGAGCCACCGCCGGTTGTCGATTGTCTGGTGAGCACAGACGCAGGACGCCCGAGGTGTTGCCACCAACGGCGAGATCGTCTTCGACGCCGAACTGGGGTCTCAAGCTCGGGCGAGGTCGGGATTGCCGACAACCCCCGCGTCTGCTGCAGGGTGAGCCGATCTGATCAGTGGACTTCGAGGCCGAGCTTCTGGGTCAGACGGCGGAATCGCTGTGCTCCGAGCGGCAGGTCGGGGCCCTGTGCCGCGAACACGTTGCGCACCATCGTCATCATGCCGTCTTTCTCGGCGGCGTCGAGCCGCTCGGCCAGAAACGGCCCCAGCTTGTCGATGACCACCGCAGTGTCGTCGATCTGCGCGGCCGCCCATTTGCCGTAGATAACGGCCTCTTCCGTCTTGTCGGGGGACGTCAGGTTGCCGATCTCGGCGCGGATCGTTTCCTCGCGGGCCGTTGAAAGCGCAACGTCGTCCGTTGCGACAGCCACGAGGATCGTGGCCGCGGCCACGACCGGATCGTTCACTGCGGTCAGCGGCGAAAGCTGATTCTGGTTGCGGATCTTCTTGCGCCGCATCGACCCGCGCATGCGGCCGACCGCGTCCACCACCTCGCCTGCAGCATCATGCGCTGCGCGCAGGCGGTACCACCAGAAGCCCAGACCGGCGACGACACCGAGCACAAGCAGGACAATATGCATCAGGGAAACCTCGAATGACCCCGCTCCGATGCGCTTATACCTACGGCTGCCGGGCGCGACAAGTTCCCGTATGTCGAGTGTTGCATCATCCAGCTGCGCGGATATTGTGCGGCGCATGAGCCTCGAATCCGTCCGCACTTTCTTCGCCGAAAAAGCCCCTGAAATTTCCGTCATCGTCACCGAGCAGAGTTCCGCGACGGTCGACCTTGCCGCGACAGCACACGGGGTCGAGCCGGCGCAGATCGCCAAGACAATCTGCCTGCGCGTCGGCGAACAGCCGATGCTGGTGGTGGCCGCCGGAACCGCGCGGCTGGACAACAAGAAGGCCAAGGCCGTTCTTGGCGGCAAGCCGCGGATGCTGGGCGCCGACGAGGTCGTCGCCCTGACCAGCCATCCGATCGGCGGCGTCTGCCCGTTCGGGCTTCCGCAGCCGTTGCCGGTCTATTGCGACGTTTCGCTCCAGCGTTTCGACGAGGTCGTGCCCGCAGCCGGTGCGACGAACGCGGCCGTTCGCATCGCGCCGGACCGGATGGCCGCTCTGACGGATGCCCAGTGGGTCGACGTCTGCCAGTAGCAAGTTTTCGTCGCATCATGGAACGCTGGCGGCTGCCGCCCTATGTTGACGCTGAACCGTCGCGTCCGCGGCGGGAACGCAGCTCAATTTGCCAGGGAGACGACCATGGATCGACACGCAACCGCGGTATGGAAGGGTAATCTGAAGGAAGGTGAAGGTTCGCTCGACCTCCAGAGCGGTGCCTTCTCCGCTCAGCCCTATTCGTTCAAGGCCCGCTTCGAGGATGAGCAGGGCAAATCGGGCACAAACCCCGAGGAATTGATCGCGGCTGCCCATGCCGGCTGCTTTGCCATGCAGCTTTCGCATTTTCTCGCTGAGAACGGCACCCCGGCTGAAAAGCTGGAGGCGAAAGCCGTCGTCACCCTGGTGCCCGGCACCGGCATCACCGGCAGCGCGCTGACGTTGGTAGGCGCGGTACCCGGCATCGACGAGGCCAAGTTCAAGGA
>JAEWFU010000338.1 GCA_023388675.1 Pseudomonadota bacterium
TCCTCCTTCAGGGGTTCTCGATCAGCAGGATGTGCCGCGCCACCACGGCCGGGCCCTCGGCGCCATCCAGTTCAATCGCCACTTCGCAGACGACGCGCGTGCCGTGCGGATGGGGAACGGCTTCGGCGAGCTTCAGCGCCATCCGCACCCGGCTGCCGACCGGCACCGGTGCCACGAAGCGCAACTTGTCATAGCCGTAGTTGAGGCCGCGTCCGCGCTGTTTCACGGTGTAGATATCGCGCTGCAGGCGCGGCATCAGCGACACTATGTAGAGCCCGTGTGCGATTGTCCGTCCGCCCGGCATTTCGCGGCTAGCGCGTTCGATGTCGACATGGATCCAGTGGTCGTCTCCTGTCAGCCGAGCGAAATCGTCGATCGCATCTTGTTTGACCTCGACCCAGTCGGAGTGCCCCAGCCTCTGGCCCGCATAGGCCGCGAGGTCGCCCGCTTGGTCTACGGTGATCATCAGGATGCTCCTTCGATCCGCGGGCGTGGCGCGGTATCCGCCAGGGCGGAATCCATCGCGAGCACCACCTTGCCGATCTGCTCGTTCTGGTCGAGCAGCCGATGCGCGTCGCGCACGTCTTCGAAGTCAAAGACTTGGTGGATGCGCGTCGCGATGCGCCCGTTTTCGAGCAGAGGCCAGACCTGGTCGACCAGTTCCGCCGCGATCCGGCCCTTGTAGACCGCCGGCCGGGGGCGCAGCGTCGAGCCCGTCAGCGTCAGGCGCCGGCGCACGATGGCACGGATATTGACCTCGGCGGTCTCGCCGAGGTGGCTGGCGATGAACACCAGCCGCCCGTCTGGCTTGAGAAGGTCGAGCTGCTTCTGGGTATAGGGGCCGGCCTGCGCGTCCAGCACGACATCGACGCCGGCACCCGCGGTCAGGGCACGGACCTCGTCGTCCCATGGCCCTTTGTAGCTGATCGCCGCATGCGCGCCGATCCCGCGGCAGACGGCCAGCTTCTCGTCGGTGCCGGCAGTGGCGTAGACGGTGGCATCGCGAAGCTGGCGGGCGATCTGGATCGCCGCCATGCCGACGCCGCTGGTGCCGCCCTGCACCAGCAGGGTCTCGCCTTCGGCAAGTCGGCCGAGCCAGATGACGTTGTTCCAGGCTGTGAAATAGACTTCCGGTAGTGAGGCTGCCTCGGTGAAGCTGAGCCCGCGTGGCACCGGCATGCACTGCACCGCAGGCACCCGGGAGAATCCGGCATAGCCGCCGCCATTCACGAGCGCGCAGACAGGGTCGCCGACGGCAAGGCCGGTGACGTCCGGCCCCAGCTCTTCGACGATGCCGGCAACGTCGAGGCCGAGGATCGGCGATGCGTCGGGCGGCGGCGGGTAGAGCCCTCGTCGTTGCTGGATGTCAGGCCGATTGACGCCGGCCGCCACTACGCGAACCAGCACCTCGCCATGGGCCGGGGTCGGGCGGGGCCGTTCCACGATCTGCAGCACCTCCGGCCCTCCGGCACCATCGACCTCGACAACACGCATGCGCTTCACCTCCGCCTTGCCGCTGTCTGTCATTTCCAAGCGTGGACGACCGGGTTTGACAGTCGCCCAAGGCCCTCGATCTCGATATCGATGACACCGCTCAACTGGTGCATGTTCACCGAGCGATGGCCGTTGGGAAATTTGCCGACGCCCTTGGCCGAGGTGCCGAAACAGATCACGTCGCCAGGCTCGAGGGTAAAGTAGTTGCTGGCCTCGGCGATCACCTCCTCGATCTTGAAGCGGTAGCTGGCGGTGGAATCGACCGCGAACGGCTCGCCGTCGAACCAGCCCTTCACCTCAAGCGCATTTGGATCGGTGACCTCGTCCGCCGTCGTCAGCCACGGCCCGATGGGACCGAACGTGTCGGTCGCCTTAGAGCGCGTGTGATAGACAAAATACACGTCGCGGTCGTCGTCACCATGCCGGTTGCGCCACGCGAGATGGTGCGGGCGGATGAGGTCGGGCTCGCGCGTCGTGGCGATCGAATCGAGGCCGAACTTGAGGCCGTGCGACGTGACGTCGTTGGTGATAGTGTAGCCGAAGATGGCATCGCGCGCTTCCTCGACGGAGATTTTGCGGCAACGCCTGCCGATGACGGCGGCGAGCTCCAGCTCGGGAATCGTCTCGCCATAGTGCTCCTCCATAATCACCGGCTTTCCGTGGCCGATTAGGCAGGACGGGGCCTTCAGGAAGAAGTTCGGCACGCCGGCATCGCGATGGGCGGACTTACGGATGCCCATGTTGTTGAACGCGACGCCGAGAACCTTGGACGGGCGGGTTTGCGGCGGCAGCCAGTCGATGGAGCCCTCGTCGAGGGGCTTGGCGCTGCCTTCCGATACCGCCTTGCGGGCGCGGGCGAGTTCGGCGTCGCCGGCCTCGATCAGTTCGTTCATCGATGCAGGCGGGTTGTCCAGCCCGGCGCTCTGATAAAGCTCCGCGAGAAGGACCGTGGCCTCCCCCTGTTGCGCGACGAGGGCGGGGCGGCCGTTATTATTGATAGTTCCTAGCTTCACGCGATTATCTCCTTGAAAGGGGCCGTCAGACGGCGGCGGATTGACGGGCGCTGCGGTTCATCACGTAGGCGGTGCCCACGATCGGTAGCGCGATGACGAGTGCCAGCATCAGCAGATGGACGTCGGACCAGCCGAGGACCGCTTCTCCCGGCAGGGAGACGAGGATGGCGGCGAACATCAGGGCGATGCGCAGTAGCCATGAATATGCGCGCCCATGGAAGAGCGGGCCGATCAGGGGCATGTAGCCCTGGATGGACCATGCGAACATCGCGATGCCAGCTATGGCGAGGCAGGTATAGAAGACGATCTCGCCCACCGAGCCTTCCAACAGCAGCGCCGGTTCGAAGACGAAGAAAAACGGGATGAAGTAGATGATGCTGCCCAGCCGCATCGCCTCGAATCCGGTCGCCATAGGCGGCGTCTTGGCTATCGACGCGGCTGCGAAGGCACCCAGCGCCACGGGCGGTGTGATGAAGGACAGCA
>JAEWFU010000474.1 GCA_023388675.1 Pseudomonadota bacterium
TGCACCGGAGATCCTGCTTCTGGATGGACGTCTGGGAGCGCTCCACGCGATGAGCAAGATCACCAGCGAGACGCTGCTACGGTAGTTCAGTCTCCATTGAGGAAAGCCTACCCGGCGCGCCCGGCGACCGCCAGCAGGCTGGTCGAGGGGGCCGATAAACGCGCTTCGGTCGTGACTCCGGTAAGGATGGCGCAGAACGCCTAGGGTCGGATCGTTGCGACGACGACAACGTTGGTCCACTTGATTCCGCTGCTGCGCGGCAGTCCGCTGCGCCCTCGTTGCCGAAGAGGGGCGCGGTCTTTTTCCATGCTATTTGCGTTTGAATTGGAGCGGGCAATCGTCGACGTTGTCGTCGATGCCGGCAAGCCAGGTCTTCGCAGAAGGATCCTTGCGTAAATAGCCGTCGAGGAAGGCGAGCGTGAGCTTCTCGACGGCATCTCGCTGTTCCGGTACCGGCGACTGATCGGGCCGTGCGATACCGCCCAGATAGTGATCGGCATCGGTTAGAACGGCGAGATACTTGTCGCCTTCAGGCGCGAATTCGTAGGGCTCGACCTTCCAGTGCCAGTCCTGACCCTTGGCGCCGCCGTCGCGCGTGCCCGTAACATTGAGCATGGGACCATCGATTCCGTCCCAGGACCCTTCACGCAGGCCTTGTTGATCGCGTCCCTGGGCACTGAGGAGGATCGCTGCGGCAAAGCGTTCATCCTTGAAGGTGCTGGGCCCGGCGCCGGGGACATCGATCTCCGCACCAGCGAACAATTGCGAGGTGTAGGCGCCGAAGGAGTGGCCGGCAATTGCACCTGGAAAGGGATTGACCAGCCGACCGCAGGTCGCATCCAGTATAAAATCGAGCGCGTCCATCACCTGCCTCACGATCCGGATTCGCTCCAGCCAGTAGAATGGCGTGTGAAGAATCTCGTACATGCGTGTCCGCACCGCTGGGTCCTCCATCCATCCGCTCAGGTCGCCTGCGGGATCGAGGCCCAGTCGCGGCTCGGTCTGCGCCACAGCTCCGATCCAGTCGGGAAAGGTCGGATGAATTACAAGATAGCCGTGCGCCGCCCAGTGTTTCGAAAGCTTCGCATAGTCGTGACCGCTCGCGCTGAGACCGTGGCAGAAAACCACGAACCCTTGCGGCGCGGCGCGCTCCGGCCAGCGACAGACGAGTGGCAGGATTGAACCGCACCCGGCTAAGTCCATTGAGCGTTCGACAATGCTGCCGCCGGGACGGGATGGATAGGCTGCATGGTTCATGAGGCGACGCGCTCCGTCGTTTCGGCCCGGTCAGGCTGGAGATCGGTATCCGTTGCGTGAAGGAAACAGCTCGCGGTGCCGCCGCCGGCGATCGGATATGCTTCCGGCGCCTCCGCCTCGCAGCGCGCCATCGCGTGGCGGCACCGGTTGCGATAGGGGCAGCCTGCAACCGACACACGCGGTGACTCCGGCATCGGCGCCATCCTGCGGGCGGCGCGGCGTTTGCGTTGCGCATCCGGATCGAGCAACGGCACCGCCTCGAGCAGCGCTGCCGTATAGGGATGTGCAGGTGCCTTGTACACGCGGTCCGAGGGGCCTTCCTCGACTATATGCCCGAGATACATCACCGCAATCCGGTCGGAGATGTGGTGAACGAGCGCCAGGTCGTGAGCGATCAGCAGATAGGCGATGCCGAGTTCGTCACGGCGCTCATACAGCAGGTTGATGATCTGGTTCTGCGTCGACACGTCCAGCGCACTCACCGGCTCGTCCAGCACGATCAGCTTCGGCTCCAGTGCGAGCGCGGAAGCAATGGCTATGCGCTGCCGCTGGCCGCCGGAGAATTGGTGCGGATGGCGCGCCAGATGTTCTTCCGGAAGCGACACCAGCTTGAGCAGTTCGACCGCGCGATCACGCCTTTCCGCCCGCGTCATCGAGGTGTGGACGCGCAGCGGCTCCGTGACGATGTCTTCCACGGTCATGGACGGGTTGAGTGACGAGTACGGATCCTGGAAGACCGCCTGGATCTGCCCGCGAATCTCGGCCGGGTAGCGGGTTTTCATCGCCGTGAGCTCGACATTGCCGAAGCGGATCGATCCGCCTGACGCCGGTACAAGGCCAAGCACGGTGTTTGCGATCGACGATTTTCCCGAACCGGATTCGCCAACCAGCCCGAGCGTTTCGCCGGCGCGGATGGAAAGGCTCGCTCCCTTGACTGCCGCAAAGAACCGGCCTCCAAATCCCAGCAGCGAGCGGCTTTGATAGGTCACGTCGAGGTCGCGAATGTCGAGCAGCACTTCTGCACTCATTGAGCTGCCTCCAGAGCGAGTTCATCGGCACGAATGCAGCGGACCAGCCGGTCTGTACCGGTGAGCGGTATCCGTTGGTCGCATCCCTTAACACGGAAGTCGCAACGGTTCGAAAAGCGGCAGCCGGTTGGCCAGGAGCCCGGTCGAGGCACGTTGCCCCGGATGGTCGGAAGCGGCGGGTTGCGATCCGAGGCATGCGGCATCGCCTCGAGAAGGCCGCGCGTGTAAGGGTGTCGTGGTGCGGAAAAAAGCGTATCCACTCCGGCCATCTCCACCATCTCGCCGGCATACATGACGCTGATGCGGTCGCAGATGTCGGCGGCGACCGCCAGGTCGTGCGTGACGAACAGGATTGCCATACCGAACTCGCCCTGCAGGTCGCGGAAGAGATCGAGGATCTCCTGCTGCACCGTTACGTCGAGAGCTGTGGTCGGTTCGTCAGCGATCAGCAGGGACGGGTTGCAGGACAGCGCCCGCGCAATCGCGATGCGTTGCGCCATGCCGCCTGACAATTCATGCGGATAGGCGCGGGCGCGCTCCTCCGCGCGGGGAATGCCGACGCGGTCGATCAACTCGACGGTGCGGGCCCAGGCCTGCTTCTGCGACAGGCCCTGCTTGCTGCGAAGCACCTCGGCGATCTGGCTTCCTACCGTGAAGGCCGGGTTGAGGCTGGTCGTCGGATCCTGGAAGACCATTGCCACTTCATTTCCGCGCACCGTCTCCATCTGCTTCCGTGAAAGAGACCGCAACTCGCGCCCGTTGAGAATGATGGACCCGCGGGTGGTGCGAAGGCCGGTCCCCATCAATCCGAGAAGCGCCAGCCCCGTCATCGTCTTGCCGGAACCAGATTCGCCCACGAGCCCGAGCGTTTCGCCTTTCGCTATGCTGAAGGAGAGATCGGTGATGATCGGCAGCCCGGCGCCGGCGCCCACCATCACCTCCAGATTCTCGACCCGAAGAACCTCGTTTCTGAGCCGGGGAATCGAAACCGGATCGGCGACGGCTAACGGAGCCGGTGTGCCTGCTTGCGCAGGGACCGCCTCCGGTTTTGCCGCGACGGCAACGCCACGACCGATCGAATCGCGAATGACGTCGCCAAGCAGATTGACCGACAGCACGGTCACGATAATCGCGATGCCTGGCGGAATTGCCAGAAACCAGTTCAGATCCATGAATGCCGCGGCGGAATTCAGCATCGTGCCCCAGCTTGCATCGGGCGGCTGAACCCCGAGGCCGATAAAGCTCAGGCCGGCCTCGGAAAGCAGGACTGCGCCGACGGTCAGCGTTATCTGCACGATGAGCGGAGGCGCGATATTGGGTAGTATGTGGCGCAGCAATATGCGGCTGTCTGATGCACCGATGACGCGCGCCGACCGGACATAGACTTCCTCGCGCTCGGCCAATACCACGCCTCGCGCCAGCCGCAGGAAGGACGTGGAATAAAGGATGCCGAGCGCGATCATCGCCTTGTGCAGGCCCGGTCCCAGAATCGCGATGATGACGATCGCAACCATGATGCCCGGTATGGAGACGATCGCCTCCACGATGCGCATGACGATCCAGTCCCACCAGCCGCCGCGATAGCCGATGAAGAGGCCCAGCGGCACGCCGAGCAGCATCGCTATCGCCGTGCCTTCCGCAGCGGTGATCACGGCTATGCGGCTGCCGTGGATCAGCCGGGAAAGCACATCTCGGCCCAGATCGTCCGTGCCCAGCCAATGTCTGGACGATGGCCACTGGAGCGCTTCGATCAGGTTCTGCCGCAGCGGGTCGTAGGGGGCGATGACGTCCGCAAAGACGGCAAGCAGGCCGAGCAGCACTAGGACGCCTGTGGCCGTCGTTGCGATGAGGGACGAGGCGACCAGCCACCTGCGGGGCTGCCTTGCACTCTGAGGCGGAGTTGTGGAAGAGCCTGTCACGACGGACGCGCTTTGGGGTTGAGCAGGCCGTAGATCACGTCGGTGGCCAGTTGCACGACGACCACGAGCGCCACCATGACCAGCACGAGCCCTTGTATCATTGGAATGTCCTGTTGCCGCACCGCACCGATGGCGAGCGTGCCGAGGCCGTTGATGGCGAAGACCTGTTCCACGACCAGAGCGCCGCCGAGCAAAACGGTGATCTGGAAGGACAGGACGGCAACCACGGGCACCATGGCGTTTGTCAGGGCATGCTTGAGGATGATGCGCCGGGCAGACAGGCCCTGGGCGCGTGCTGCGCGGATGTAGTCCTGCTGCAGCACGCCGACCATGGCGGAGCGCACCTGGCGCGCGATTGCCGCGCTCGACGAGGTCCCGAGCGCGATCGAGGGAAGGATTACGCTACGAAGCCACTCCCACGGGGAATCGGTGATCGGTGTGAAACCGGTGGCCGGGAACCAGCGCAGGTTGACGGCGAAGATGGCTGCAAGGATCAGGCCGAACCAGAAAT
>JAEWFU010000516.1 GCA_023388675.1 Pseudomonadota bacterium
GCGACCGACGGCGCCAGCCTCAACGCCGTCGTGCCCGTGCCGCATCCGACTTCGAGCACGGTGTCGTCGCTCTTCAGATAGTGACGCGTGCGTTCAAGCGTGCGCTCGTAGCCTTCCATATCGCTGATCGGATCGGCTGAGTATTTGCGTGCGGCGCGATCCCAGAAGCGCGCGTCGTTGGCGATGCGGAACATGACCTGTCTCCCGTATGGGGCGGAGATTCTCGCGAGAGCGCCACGCGGGCGATACGCGGCAGATAGGATCGCGTATCGCTCGACCGGCTCAAGGAAGGCCGCTTTGCGCCTCTCGGCGAGCGCCCCTATTTCGCCGCGACGGCTTCGATCTCCACCAACAATGACGGCGAAGCCAGCGCCTTCACATAGACCAGCGTGGTCGCTGCCGGCGGCTGAACGAGCAGCGGAGCCGCCGCTGTGGTGAACCCCTCGAAATTGGCCTCGTCGGTAAGGTAGATCGTGGACTTCACGATGTCGGCGGGCGTCATGTCGGCAGCGGCAAGCACGGCGGTGAGGTTTTCGATCGCTACGGCGGCCTGCGCCCCGATGTCCTCGGCAACCGTCCCGTCACGCCGGACACCGACCTGCCCGGAGACGAAGACCATGCGCGCGCCGGCCTGCACTTCGACGCCATGGCTGTAGAATGGCGGAGGGGTCATTCCTTCCGGGTTGAACTTCCTGGTCATATCTCATTCCTCCTTCTGGCTTGTCTGCTGGCGGGACCGGAAACGGTCTCGCGATTGTCGCAGGATGTCGAACTGTGATCGCACCGCATCCTCGAAGCCTTTGTCGAACCGCCCTGCCCGGGAAAAGACGAGGATGCCATGGTAGAGAAGAAGCAGCTTGTCGGCTTCCGCGGCGGCGCGCTCCGGCTCGATCTCGCGCTCGAGCACCCCGTGGATGCCGGCGGTCACCAGATCGAACGAGCGCAGCATTGTTTCTTCTGCCGGTGAGGCGCGCGTTCCGAACTCGATCGTGGAATTGACGACCAGGCACCCATTGCCGTCGGTCATAGGGTCCCTGAACAGGGTGAGGAACAGTTGCTCAAGGTCGTCGAGCGTCGCCACCGGCCCCGCATGCGCCGCGATGCGGCCAGCCACGAAACCGTCGACGTAAAACGTCATCGCCGCGCGAAACAGCCCCTCCTTGTCGCCATAGGCATTATAGAGGCTGCCGGAACTGAGGCCCGTCGCATCCTCGAGCTGCTTGATCGAGATGCCGGCGTAACCGTGGCGGCGAAAGGCGTGCATCGCGCTTGCCAGCACTTCGGCTTCGTCGAAAGAGCGGTTGCGTCCCATCGGCCCCTCTATTTAAAATGATTATTTTAAAATACACATTCTGAAATTATTGTCCAGCGGCATTTTGGCCTCCCATTGCATGCTTGGTTCGTTCGCCCTGGCCGTGATAGAAGCCGGCGAACCGGAGTGAACGCCATGAACAGCCCAGCCCGCCTGAAGCCGTCGCGCAGCGTCGACGAGATCACCGGGTCACGCAGGTTGCGTCGCATGCGCAAGGCCGACTGGTCGCGCAGGCTCGTGCAGGAAAACCGCCTGACGGTGGACGACCTGATCTGGCCGATCTTCCTGATCGATGGCGAGAACCGCCGCGAGGAAGTCGCGGCCATGCCCGGCGTCTTCCGGCTGTCGGTCGATCTGGCAGTGAAGGAAGCCGAACGGGCGGCGAAGCTGGGCATTCCCGCCCTCGCCACCTTCCCCAATGTGGATCTTGCGCTGCGCGACCGGACCGGTTCCGAAATCCTCAATCCCGACAATCTCATCAACCGCGCCACCCGAGCGATCAAGGCGGCGGTGCCGGAGATCGGCATCGTCACCGACGCCGCGCTCGACCCCTTCACCAGCCACGGCCATGACGGCATTCTCGACAACGGCATCATCGTCAATGACGAGACCGTGGATCAGGTCGCCGCCGCCGCCGTTCTGCAGGCGGCCGCCGGCTCCGACATCATTGCGCCTTCGGACATGATGGACGGACGCATCGGCGCCATCCGCGACGCGCTGGATGCGGCAGGCTTCCAGGACGTGGCGATCATGTCCTACGCGACGAAATTCGCATCCGCCTTCTACGGCCCCTATCGCGAGGCGATCGGTACGCAGGGCCTGCTCAAGGGCGACAAGAAGACCTACTACATCGATCACGCCAATTCCGACGAGGCGGTGCGCGAGACCGAGCAGGACATCGCCGAGGGCGCCGACATGATCATGGTCAAGCCGGGCCTGCCCTATCTCGACATCGTGCGCCGGCTGAAGGACGAGTTCCAGATGCCCACCTTCGCCTATCAGGTGTCCGGCGAATACGCGATGATCGAGGCGGCAGCCGCCAATGGCTGGCTCGACGGCGAAAAGGCTATGCTGGAAAGCCTGCTGGCCTTCAAACGCGCCGGCTGCGACGGCATCCTGACCTATTTCGCGCCGCGCGTGGCGGAGTTGCTGAAGGGCTAGTACCTAGGCCGCTTCGATGTCTGTCAGGGGAAAATCCGCCCCCTTGAACATCAAAGGCATGCCGAAATGCCTCGCACAGGCATAGGCAAAGCAGTCGCCGAAGTTCAGTCGCGCTGGATGCCGGCCCTTGCCGTAGCGGTCATAGGCGTCGATCGCAATCCCGGCAGTCGAGGGCGGAACGGCGACGACCTCGATTCCCATCTGTTCGAAATACGCCTCCAGCGCAGAAGCGGTTTCCTTCACGCTCAGATCGAGCACGCGAGCTACGGCGATGGCTGCCTCCCACACCGCCATCGGCGAGGTTATGCGCGTCCTCGTCCCCTGCATTCGGGCCAGCAGTTCGCGCGCGTCGTCCTCGTCGGTAAGAAGCGCGGTCAGCGCAGAAGCGTCGATGAACATCAGTCGCCCTCGTAGAGGCCGTCGATAAACGCCTTGTCGGCCGGAAGACCGCGCTCGGGTCGCCCCTTCGCCCGAAGAGCGCGGGTAAACGCAAGCCCCTGCTCGACAAGAGACGGTTTGCCCAGTTCGCGCTCAAGCTCGCGGCGGAGCGCGTCGTGCACCACCTCGGTTAACCCCGCATTTTTCAGCGTTGCAAGCTGACGCGCCAAAGCCTCAGTCTCGGCATTCCTGATGTGAAAGGCCATACATGCCACCGTCTAGCCAACCTAATCTATCTGTATATACGCATTCGGATACACGATTGGAAGGGAACGGTCGTCTTGAATTCAGCCGTACAGTTCCCATTTGCAGCGAGTAGCAATCGCGACGCACAAGGAGCAGCGCGCATCATGAACGCACGGGTTCTCGATGGAGAGATCATCTCGTCACGCCTCGAAGACACGCGTGTCTATGAGGGTGTGCGCACACGGCGCATCTTCGCCTTCCTCATCGACTACTGCATCATCGCGCTGCTGCTGATCCCGTTTGCCATCCTCGTCGCGATCCTCGGCGTCCTGACGCTGGGTCTCGGCTGGATGCTGTTTTCCATACTCGGCCCTGCAGTGGCCTTGATTTACGTCTGGAACACGCTGGGCGGTTCCAACCAGGCCACCGTCGGCATGAAGATGATGGGCATCCGGCTCGATCGTCTCGACGGCCGCCCCGTCGACGGGCTGATTGCAGTCGTCCATACCGTGCTCTTCTGGGCCGGCAACGTCATCCTGACCCCGCTGATTCTGCTTGCCACCCTTTTCCTGGACCGCAAGCGCACGGTTCACGACCTGTTGCTCGGCACCGTGGTGACCCGCGACGACCGCTGAACGCCTTGTCCACCAGGGTTTGCGTTACGTCATTTTCAATATTTTAAAGTTGACGTTTGCTGCGGGCGTGACAAGCCTAGGAACCTGAATCGCAGCAACGGCTCATGAAGCACCAACCGACGCAATCGCCGCAGTTCTTCCTGACAGCGCCTTCGCCCTGCCCCTATGTCGAAGGACAGTTCGAGCGGAAAGTCTTCACGCATCTCGTCGGCGAGCGCGCGTCCGAACTCAACGACCTCCTGACGCAGGGCGGCTTCCGCCGGTCGCAGAACATCGCTTACCGTCCGGCCTGCGAAACATGCCGGGCCTGCGTCTCGGTGCGCATTCTGGTCGATGAATTCAAGCCGTCGCGCAGCATGAAGCGTGTTTCCGCCGCCAATGCGGACCTGATCGGCGTCGAGCATGACGCGGAGCCGTCGACCGAACAATATTCCCTCTTCCGCACTTATCTCGATGCGCGCCATCGCCGCGGCGGCATGTCAGACATGACCGTGCTCGACTATGCGATGATGGTCGAGGACACGCATGTCGACACCAAGATCATCGAATATCGCAGGCGCGGCCCGGATTCCTTCATCACCGGCGAGGGCGAAGGCGAGCTCATCGCGGTCGCGCTCACCGATCGCATGGGCGATGGGCTGTCGATGGTCTATTCGTTCTTCAATCCGGAGTTCGAGGATCGCTCGCTCGGCACCTTCATGATCCTCGACCATATCGCGAGGGCCCGTGCGGCGGGGCTGCCCCACGTCTATCTCGGCTACTGGGTCAACGGCTCCCGCAAGATGGCTTATAAGGTACGCTTCGGGCCTCAGGAGCATCTTGGCCCGAAGGGCTGGGAACGCTACGACCACGAAGCCGTCTGAACGGCGCCCGGTTCATCAAGCTTTTTCGCCCGTTGCCTTCCTCGGCGTTCCGCCGGAGCCAGTTTTCATGTCCGCACCGCTTTCCGACCACTCCAAGGGTCTGCTGCTGACTGCCATCGGCGGTTTGACGCTGACCGTCGACATTCCGCTCATCAAGCTGGCCAACGGCGATGTGTGGTCGGTGCTGATGGTGCGCTGCGCCACGACGCTGGTGGTCACCGCCGTGGTGTGGGCCATCTGGAGGGCGCTTTCACCGCGCGCCCCTGCTCTTCTGCCCGGCAAGGCCGGCCTGGCGGTGGCCGCATGCTACGGCATCGGCTCGATCTGTTTTCTGAGCGCCGTCTACCATATCCCCACGGCCAATCTCGTATTCCTGCTGGCCTTCAACACCGTCTTCGCGGCACTGCTTTCCTGGCTGTTCCTCAAAGAGCGGCCGCGTCCCGCTACGCTGGCGGCGATGGCCGCGATGCTGGTAGGTGTGGCCATCATCGTCAGCGACGGCATCTCGGCCGGCAGCCTTTTCGGCAATGTGCTGGCGCTGTGCTCGTCGCTGTGCATCGCCTCGGCCATCACCATCACAAGGGCAACGGGGCGCGACATGGGTTTTACCTCGCTGGTGGCAGTCAGCCTGCCGCTGCTGGTCGCCGTCGCCATGGTCGCGCAGGTCGGCTACCGGATCGAGGCACCATGGTGGATCGTCCTCAACGGCGCGGTGGTGATGCCGATCGCCTTCTTCCTGCTGGCGACGGGCCCGAAATACATCTCCGGGCCGGAAGTCGCGATGTTCTACCTGCTGGAGACCGTTCTGGCGCCGATCTGGGTCTGGCTGATCTTTCTGGAGACCCCCACGCCGCAGACGCTTATCGGCGGGGCAATCCTGATCACCGCCCTGCTCTTTCATTCGCTGTGGCAGCTTCATCAAGGCCGGCGGCGCCGGGCCGCACAGGCGGTCCGACACGCGCCCTGACTACTCGGCCGCGTCGCGGCTTTCCGTCAGATCGTCGGGCGCATGGGGATCGCCCGGCGCGCTCTCGGCGCCGAGGTCGGGGAAGACCACGATGCGCTGGCCATGGAAGTCCGTG
>JAEWFU010000007.1 GCA_023388675.1 Pseudomonadota bacterium
GGTAAATTTGAACCGTCCAGACGGTACACCTATTCTCCGTCGTGGCCGGAACCTGCCGGCGGCGTTTTGGGAAGGACGCTGTGACAAGGCAGGCTCAGACGGCCAAGATCTGACCGCTGGCTCCCAACAGTCGGTCAAGGAATGGACGAAAGAAAATGCGTAATCTTACTCTCAAGACCACCCTTTCCGCGCTTCTGGTTTCCGTGCCGCTGGCAGGTGCCTTTGCCGAGGACGACGCAACGCGTGGCCTCCCGAACGTGGATCCGCTTTACACCTCCTCGATCTCGTTGCCGCAGTCTTCTTATGCAAGGCAGCTCGACGCGGCCCTGGTTGCAGCGCAGACCAACCTGCAGCCCGGCGACCGCTCGAACGCCATCGACGCCGGCAGCGCGGCCCAGGTCCGTGCGCAGATCGATACCGTCCGCCGGGCGGCGGCTCAGGAGAAGGCCACCAATGGCGGTGACCTGAGCGCCGCGTCCTATCAGGCGCTGTCTGATCAGGTCCGCGGCATCCAGCAGACCATTCACGGTCTCCAGAACGGTAGCTGATCCCGTCTGACCTCCGTTGAATTGCCCAGAAGGTCGCCGTTTTCGGCGGCCTTCTTAGCTTGTGCGTCCCTTGTCGCTGGCCGTTGACCATCCGCTCCAAACAACGGCAATCTTGCTTCCGGAAAACAAACCCGAGGGAGGGGACCTATGGCCGACGAGGCGGATGCCATCGTCATCGGCGGCGGACTTGCCGGCCTCGTCGCAGCCGCCGAGCTTGCCGATGCCGGCCGATCGGTCGTCGTTCTGGAGCAGGAAGGCAGCAATGCGCTGGGCGGTCAGGCCTTCTGGTCGCTGGGCGGCCTGTTCTTCGTCGACAGCCCCGAGCAGCGCCGTATGCGCATTCGCGACAGCCGCGAGCTTGCCCTGCAGGACTGGATGGGTTCCGCCCAGTTCGACCGCGAGGAGGATTACTGGCCCCGTTGCACAGCCGAAGCCTATGTCGATTTCGCCGCCGGCGAGATGCGTCCATGGCTCCACGCCATGGGCATGCGCTGGTTTCCCGTCGTCGGCTGGGCCGAGCGTGGCGGCGCGCTGGCCGACGGCCACGGCAACTCCGTGCCGCGTTTTCACATCACCTGGGGCACCGGCCCCGGCGTGCTGGCGCCTTTCATCCGCCGCGTCGGCGAGCATCAGACGTCAGGCCGTATCACGATAAGGTACCGCCATCAGGCAAGCCGCCTCGCAACCACCAACGGTGCCGTCACGGGCGTCGCGGGCGAGGTACTCGAACCATCCGTCGTCGAGCGCGGCCAGCGCTCGGGACGCGGCGTGATCGGCGAATTCGAGTTCTCCGCTCCCGTCGTTCTCGTGACATCGGGCGGCATCGGCGGCAATTTCGATCTGGTGCGCGCGAACTGGCCTGCGGGACGCCTCGGCCCAGCACCGAAAACCATGGTCGCAGGCGTGCCGCACCATGTCGACGGTCGCATGGTGGCGATCTCTCAGCAGGCGGGTGCTTCGGTCATCAATGCGGACCGCATGTGGCACTACACAGAGGGCGTGCAGAACTGGGCGCCGATCTGGCCCGAGCACGGCATCCGTATCCTGCCGGGACCGTCTTCCATGTGGTTCGACGCACTAGGGCAGCGCCTCGCCGCCCCCTGCATGCCGGGCTTCGACACCCTGTCGACGCTGAAACGCATCCTGGCGACCGGCTACGACTATTCCTGGTTCGTGCTCACCCAGAGTATCATCAAGAAGGAATTCGCCTTGTCGGGTTCCGAGCAGAATCCCGACCTTACCTCCGGAAAGTGGCTGAACGTGCTCAAGACCCGCCGCGGCGCGGGCGCACCGCCACCGGTCGAGGCTTTCAAGAAGCACGGTGCCGACTTCATCGTCCGCGACACGCTGCCCGAGCTCGTCTCGGCGATGAACGCGATGGTCGGCGAGGATCTGCTTGACCATCAGCGTATCGCGGCACAGATCGAGGCCCGAGACCGCGAGATCGAAAATCCCTTCTCCAAGGACGCACAGGTCACGGCGATACGCGGCGCGCGAGCCTATCTCGGCGACAAGCTTATCCGCACAGCCAAACCGCATCGCATCCTCGACCCCGCCCACGGCCCGCTGATCGCGGTGCGGCTGCACATCCTCACTCGCAAGACGCTGGGTGGCCTCCACACCAATCTCGGCGGCCAGGTGCTCGACGCATCCGGCGCACCCGTTGCCGGACTTTACGCGGCCGGTGAGGTGGCGGGCTTCGGCGGCGGGGGTTATCACGGCTACAACGCTCTGGAAGGAACCTTCCTCGGCGGCTGCATCTTCTCCGGCCGCAATGCCGGGCGCCACGCGGCCGCCAGCACCTGAACGGACACGAATGGACGGAGACATCATGACCCTCACCAATCAGGACATCGCCGATCTCGTGGCTTTCCGACGCGAATTGCACCGGTTCCCGGAAATCTCCGGCGAGGAGGCAGAGACGGCGCGGCGGGTCGTGGCATTCCTTGAAGACACCCGGCCCGATACGGTGCTCGCCGGCCTCGGCGGCCACGGTGTCGCCGCCGTCTATGACAGCGGAGTGCCGGGCCCAACGGTGCTCTTCCGCTCGGAACTCGACGCATTGCCCATCGAGGAGCTTTCCGACGCACCGCACCGTTCCACGATTCCGGGCAAGTCGCACATGTGCGGGCATGACGGGCATACCACCATCCTGGCCGCTCTCGGTCGTCAATTCGGGCGTCAGCGCCCTGCGCGCGGCCGCGCCGTGCTGATGTTCCAGCCGGCAGAGGAAACCGGCGCCGGTGCCGCCGGGGTCGTCGCCGATTCTCGTTACGAGACCATCCGGCCGGATTTCGCCTTCTCGCTTCACAATGTACCGGGCACGCCGTTCGGTCACGTCCGCCTCAAGCCCGGCGTCGTCAACTGTGCTTCGCGCGGCATGCGCATCGTGCTGGAGGGTAAAACGGCGCATTCCTCCATGCCCGAGACCGGCACCTCGCCGATGCTCGCCGTAAGCCGGCTGATGCCCGCGCTGGCGAAGCTCGGCGGCGGCAGCTTCGAGAACGACGATTTCAGCATGGTCACCGTCACCCATGCGCAGATGGGCGAAGCCGTGTTCGGCATCGCGCCCGGCCGCGCCGAGGTCTGGTGCACCCTGCGCACGAGGCTTGACGAGCGCATGGCCGATCTCTGCGCTGCTGCTGAAAGTCTCGCGCGCGAGATTGCGGCACAGGACGGGTTGCGCTTCGCGGTCGACTACCACGAGATTTTCGTTGCCAGCCTGAACGCGCCCGAGGCGGTCGAACACCTCCGCGCAGCCCTCGACGCCGAAGGTATAACCCACAACGAGGAACAGCTTCCGATGCGTGCTTCGGAGGATTTTGGCCTGTTCGGCCACACGTCGAAATCGGCGATGCTGTTCCTCGGAGCCGGCACCAACCTCCCCGAGTTGCACAACCCCGACTACGACTTCCCTGACGACCTGATCACCATCGGCTCGCGGATATTCATGCGGACCGCGCGGTCATTGCTTGGCTGAAGAGCATCGATGTGAACCCCGCACGATGTCTTCAGCCCTCGGCCTCGAGCGTCCGCTCTATGTGGCGCAGCTTCGCCAAGTCCTTCTCGCGACCGAAAAGCTTCAGGATTTCCGCTTGCTCCTCAAGCGCAGGTACATGAAGCACCCTGCCGCTTGCCTGCACCGCCATTCTGGTCTTCGGGCTCAATGGCTGCCATTCGCCGTCGCGCAATACATGAAGGTCGCCCATCGTTTCGATGGGTATGCATCCGGACAGTTGCACCCTGACATAGGGATATGAACGAAAACGGGCGTTCGGACTCGGTTCGCCCGCCTCGACGCCCCAGCAGCGCAGGAAGCGTTCTATCGTCGTACGCGAGCCCAATATATCGACATCCTCGGGCTCGATGCCGCCAACGCCGCACAGAACCATCGCAGCGCTTCCGATGATCCACCAGTCGTCCGCATCGGCCGGCGCTGCTTCCGCGATCGCGGCGAAGGCGCGGTCGAGCGGATCCAGGCTCACTCAGCCGCCTTGCCGAAGGCCTCGGCACCGTGGTCGAATTGCAGGCGCGCCAGCCGCGCATAGGTGCCGCCGCGCGCCACCAGACTCTGGTGAGTGCCCTCCTCCACGATCCGTCCCTCGTCCATCACCAGAATACGGTCGGCCTTGAGCACGGTCGCCAGCCGATGCGCGACAACAATGGTGGTCCGTCCCTCCATCAGGCGCTCGAGCGCGGTCTGCACCAGCGTCTCGCTTTCGGCGTCGAGCGCCGAGGTCGCCTCGTCCAGCAGCAGGATCGGCGCATCGCGCAGGATGGCGCGGGCGATCGCCACCCGCTGCCGCTGCCCGCCGGAAAGGGTGACGCCACGTTCGCCGAGCGCAGTTTCGTAGCCGTCGCTCAACTTCGAAATGAACGCAT
>JAEWFU010000017.1 GCA_023388675.1 Pseudomonadota bacterium
CAGCCATTCTATGCCGGGCAGACCTTCGGCATCGGGCAGCTCAATCCGCTGACCGCGCTGCAGATGAGCGATCTCGTGGCGAGGGTGTCGGGCTTGCCGAAGCTGGACCACGAGGATCCGCAACAGGTCTACCGTACGATCATGGACCCGGACCTGACGCTCGCCTATGTGGCCGCGACGCTGAAGAAGTCGATCGAGGCCTATCGTGACATCGCAGGCTACGACATCTCGAAGAATCCGGGCATCACGGCGACGCTCTACAACATCGGCAATCCTGAGCAGCGCGCGCAAGCGCTCAAGGCGGAGAACCGCAAGCGCCGAAGCGCCGGCCAGTCGGCCCGGCTGCCGGAAGAGAACTATTATGGCTGGCTGGTGAACGACAAGCTGGACGAGCTGAAAGCGCTGTTCTGAAGATCAGCGGCGCTTGCCGCGTTCCCGCATCTCGGCCAACTGGCGGAGCAGGTCTCCTATCTCGTCCTCTTCGAGGCTCGCGATCTGGGATGCAAGGCGGTTGGCTAGCAGCGTTGCCGAGGCCGACAGTCCGGTCGTTTCGACCACCACCCGGGGGTGGGAGCTTTCCGCAACCCGCTGCAATTCCTCGGCTTCGTCCCAGATGATGTTGAAATAGCCGACGATCTTCTGCACCAGCGGCCAGCTCGGCGCACCGCGCCTGCCATGCTCCAGCGCCGACAGATAGGCGGCACTGATGCCGAGCGCGATCGCCATCTCCTTCTGGGTGACGCCCTTTCGCGCGCGCAAGTCACGCATTTTCGCACCGAACGGGGTCATCCCGCACCTCCCGAACGCCGCAGCCGCACGTAAAGCGCGCCCGATCCGCCGTGGCGTCGAGCCGCATCCTCATGCGCGCTGACCAGCGCACGGAACGGCGGTGTTGCAAACCAGGCCGGAACCGCCCTGCGCAAGACACCGTCGGAGCCGAGCGACGAGCCCTTCCCGGTCACGACAAGAACATGGCGGCGACCGTCGGCATAGGCGCGATGCAGGAAGGAAAGCAGCAGCGTATGCGCCTGGCTTTGCGTCAGGCCGTGGAGGTCGACCTTGCCTTCAATCGGCAGACGACCCTTTGCCAGTTTTTCGCGGACCGGTGCGTCGAGCCTGTGCTGTCTCGCATGATTTGCGGGGCGATTTGGTTCCGGTGGCTGTGCTTCGGAACGCATCGGCCCAGCCTTGGGCGCTGCGTCGAGAAGACTGGCGAAGTCTTCGGCCGGCGGCGCTTCCCCTTCCACCGACTTTCCGGGCAATGGAGTGGCCGAGCGCGCGACCCTGCCCCACAGGATGCGGTCCTCCATTGAAAGCTTCCTGTCCGGGCGCGCGGTCATGTTGTGCCGGTTCCCACCAGCGCGCGCGGCACCAGTGCGTAAAAATCCGCAGGATGGTGAATCACACCGGCGATCTCACCCGCCGCATGACCGGACCCGGCAAACAGATCGCCGCGCGCGGGGCCGACGATCGCCGAGCCGGTGTCCTGCGCGATCATCAATCTGCAAAACGGAGTATCGTCGAATGCGTGAAGTGTCGGCGCATCGACGAAAAACGGCGTTGCAAATGTGTGCAGCAGCCGGTCGACCGCCATGGAGCGGCCCGCGGTAAGCGGCACCTTGGCGGCGGCTATCGGCCCCAGCCCTGCAGCTTCGACCTCGGCGAACCGGAAGAAGATGTAGGAACGGTTCTGGTGCAGGATTTCGTCGACGCGATGCGGGTTGCACCGGAACCATGCCCTTATCGCCTGCATGGAGATTTCGGCGGCCGGTATCTCACCCATCGCCACCAACAGCCCGCCCGGCCCTGTAAAGCGCTGACCGGACTTGGCGGCATAGGTAACGCGCTTCACGGAGCCGTCGGGCATCGTCAGCCGCGCCGCGCCCTGTACATGTACGAAGAACGCGTCGACGGGATCCGATACCCAAGCGAGTGCCACGGCCCGCCCACCGAGCGCACCCTTCTCGATCGCGGACCTGTCGAAATATTCCGTAATGCCGGCTGGCGTCTTACGTCCGAACGCCAGGTAGGGGTCCAACCCGTCGGGACGGTTCGCGTCATCGACCTTCACGAGATCCTCGGGAATACCGAGCAACGGCACTGTGAACTCGTCCGTGCGCACCGGCGAGGCTACGACCTCGGGCTCATAGAAGCCGGTTACGAGACCGGCGCCCCCTGCTTCGGGAATTACCCTGCAAGGAAGAAACCAGCGTTCGAAGAATGCCCGGGCTGTATCGTCATCGAGAGTTTCCGCTGTGCCCGCAGCGTCAAAGACTTCCTCGAAGGCGGTCGCGTCGATGCCCAGCGACCCCGACTTGTACGGCTGTTGGAGCGCCCGGCGGGCGCTCAATCGGAAAGCCGCAAAGGCCTCGCCATGCCGATCGCCGCGCCAGCCGGGCAGATCGTCGAAACTCGTGGGTTGAAGGAGTGGCGAAAGCGTCACGGCGCAGCCCCGTCGCGCGGTTCTGGCCCGGACGCTCAGTCGTCGGCTTCGGTCGCGACCAGCTTCCAGTTCGGATCGCGCGACCGGGTGTCGCGGGCAAAGGTCCACACATCCTTCACCTCGGCCACCGTCTCCGGATCGCCATCGATCACTTCGCCGGCACTGTTGCGGGTCGCCGAAATCAGCTCGCTGACGATCCTCAACGTCACATGGGCCTCGCTGCCCTTCATCTCGGCATTGACGATATCGGCCTTGTCGATGCCGACGAAGGAGGACTGGATCTTCTCCGAGCGGCTTTCGCGATCGGCGATGGCTGCGACGAAACCATCGAAGACTTCCCGTGAAAGAAGGTTCTTCAGCGTACGGCGATCGCCGTCGGCATAGGCCATGACGATCATCTCGTAGGCCATCTTCGCCCCATCCACGAACGTCTTCGGCTCAAAGGACGGGTCGGCGTCATGGATCGCGCGCAGGCTCTTGTTGAGGTCGGTGCCGGGCTTTGCGAACGCGTCTATGGCCGCATAAGCGTCATCCGCCTCTGAACCGCCCTTGCGGCGTGGCAGCGAAACGACGTTTTCCGATGCCGTGGCATCTGACTTATCGCCGGTACGGGCGGACGTGTAAGGGTCAAACGGCTGACGTTCGTTACCGGTGCGGCGGCCCAGCACGTTGCGCAACTGGAAAAAGATCACAATTGCCGCGACGAGAAAGAAAATCGTGCCGAAGTCGAAAAATTCCATAGCGTCCGCCAAACCTCTTGTCCGGCAAAGGCCTCGCTTCACCGATTGTCCCCTTGCATATAGAACGCATCCCGCCATCATTCAAATCAAAGCGGCGGCACACTATCTAAACTGATCGACCTTCAACGCATCCCACCGGAAAGATCGCATTTGGCCTTCCCTTTCATCCCCCTGCTGCTGCTCGCATTGCCACTGGCCGAGATTGCCGTGTTCGTCATGGTGGGCAGCGAGATCGGCGCCCTGGCCACGGTCGGTCTCGTCATCGCCACCACGATCCTTGGCTCGATCCTGCTGCGGGTCCAGGGCTTCGGCATCCTGACGCGGATACGCGAAACCATGGATGCGGGCGGATCGCCCAGCCGCGACCTCGTGCACGGCGTCATGGTGCTGCTGGCGGGGGTTCTTCTTCTTCTGCCGGGTTTCATCACCGACGCGCTGGGATTCCTCCTTTTCGTTCCCCCGATACGCGATCTGGGCTGGCGGCTGATCAAAAGCCGCATCACCATCGTAAACGCCGCGGCTGGTCCCGGCGGCTTTCGGCGGCCGGGACGCGGACGAACCATCGACCTGGACGAAGACGACTTTGCTAGGGACGACAGGCCGCAGCCGCCGCGCCCCTCGATCAAGGACGATCGCTGAGGCAAGAACGGCGACTGCGCCCAAGCTTGTCACGCCGGACCTGCCATGGTAGCCAACGCCGCGATTTCATTCCCGGCCGGGAACGGCTGAATTAGAGAGGATTCCGGCTGATGGCCAAGCAACCAGAAGAAACCACGACCCCGCCGCCCGCCGGTGCGGCCAAGGCAGGCAACGGCGTACAGCCATCGATGAACGTGCTTGCCCAGTACATCAAGGACCTCTCCTTCGAGAGCCCCGGCGCACCCGCCTCGCTGCGCGGTCGCGACAAGGCGCCCGGCATCAACATCAATGTCAACGTCAATGCGAATCCGATCTCGGAAACCGAATACGACGTGACATTGACGCTGAACGCGCGGGCCGGTGTCGACAAGGACGTGCTCTTCAATGCCGAGCTGGTTTACGGCGGTGTCTTCCGTGTCGTCGGTTTCCCGCAGGAGCACATGCTGCCGCTTCTCTTTATCGAATGCCCGCGGCTTCTTTTCCCGTTTGCCCGTCAGATCATTGCCGACTGCACGCGCAATGGCGGTTTCCCGCCGCTGATGATCGACCCGATCGATTTTGCGCAGATGTTCCAGCAGCGCATGGCTGAAGAGCAAGCCAAATCCAAGGTGCAGGCGAGCGGCACGGCCTGATCTCCTTTCGCGAAAGCACTTGCAAAAAGGCCCGGATCGATCCGGGCCTTTTTCTTTGGCAGCACTTGCGCTGCCGATGGTTTCACGTGAATCTCTGTTTAGCTCGCTGCCTCATCGCCATAAGCGGGCTCGACCTCAAGCCAGATCGCCGATGAACCCAGCGTGGTCACGAGAGCCTGGTGCGCCCGGCGGTCTTCCTCGCTAAGCCGCGATGTGAGCGTGCGTTCGCGAATGCGAATTGTCGGTCCGATCTCCTGTTCGACCGTGACGGTAGTCGTCTGAACCTGCACGTCGAGGCTGAAGGCAGCCTGCTTGCCACCCATGAGTTCTATATAGACTTCGGCCAGAAGCTCCGAGTCGAGCAGCGCACCATGCTTTTCGCGGTGGCTGTTGTCGATGCCGTAGCGCCGGCACAAGGCGTCGAGCGAATTCGGCCCCATCGGATGTTTTCGCCGCGCGAGCGCCAGCGTGTCGATCACCCTGCCCGGATCGACTGCCGGCATACCCAGCCGGGCAAACTCGGCATTGAGAAAGCCGATATCGAAATTGGCGTTGTGAGCGACGAGCATCGCCCCGTCGAGAAAGGAAACGAGATCGTCGGCGATTTGCGGAAAGGTCGGTTTGTCCGCCAGATCGGCATCGCTGATGCCGTGAACGGCGAGCGCCTCCGGATTGACCGTGCGACCCTGCGCATTGATGTATTTATGGAAGGTGCGGCCGGTCGGAAACTTGTTGACCAGCTCGATACCGCCGAACTCGATGATGCGATCCTCGCGCGCGTCCAGCCCCGTCGTTTCCGTATCGAATATGATCTCGCGCATCGATTCGCTCCTTGTCCGCAGGATGCGTGCCGTCGGCGGACGCGGCAAGCCTCAGCCGGCCGCTTCCTTCGGCTTGCCCCCAGTCAATTCATCGACAATTTCCGCGACCCGACGGCGCGCGGCATCCATGCCCTGTCCCGTATCGATGAGGAAGTCCGCGCGGCGGCGCTTTTCCGCGTCCGGCACCTGCCGCGACAGGATCGCTTCGAATTTCTCCGTGGTCATGCCCGGCCTTGCCAGCACGCGTTCGCGCTGCACGTCGGCTGGCGCGGTCACGACGACGATACGATCGACGCGATCCTCCCCGCCGGTCTCGAACAACAACGGAATGTCGAGCAGGGCCAGTGTCGCACCTACCTGCCGATGACGCTCGAGGAACGCATCGGCATCGGCGCGCACCAGGGGATGCACGATCCGCTCCAGATCCTTAAGGGCTTCCGGCTGGCCAAGCACCGCCCTGGCAAGCTTTTCCCGGTCGACCACACCGTCCTGAACGACGCCCGGAAACCGCTCCTCGAGCAGCGGTGCTGCCTTGCCGGCATAGAGGCGATGCACCGTCTCATCCGAATCGTGCACCGGCACGCCGGACTCGCGGAACATGTGCGCGGTCGTCGATTTGCCCATGCCGATCGATCCGGTAAGGCCAAGCACGATCAAGAGCGACCTCCCTCGATGTCCGCCACGATGATACCGCGAAGCCGATCGGTGACCTGCGGCCGGACGCCGAACCAGCGTTCGAACCCCGGGACGGCCTGATGCAGCAACATGCCGAGACCGTCCACGGTCTTCAGTCCGCGCTTTGCAGCGGCCGCGAGAAGCGGTGTCTGCAGCGGCGTATAGACGATGTCGACAACGGTGGCATGCTCCGGGAGCCGCGCAACGTCCAGCGGCGCCTCACCCTGCCCGTTGAGGCCGACGGAGGTCGTGTTGACCACGAAGTCGCTCGTTGCAGCCAGCCGATCCGCGTCCTGCCAGTCATGCGCCCGGATACCCGTTCCAAAACGCTCGGCGAGCCCCTCGGCGCGCGACAATGTGCGATTGACCAGCCGGATGTCGGCAATGCCTGCGGTCGTCAGGGCATGAAGGATGGCTCGCGATGCGCCGCCAGCACCCAGCACCAGCGCCGATCTGGCCGAGCGCCAAGATGAAGTATGCGCATCGAGATCGGCGGCAAAGCCGGCGGCATCGGTGTTGCCCCCGCAGATCGCGCCGTCTTCGAGCCAAAGCGTGTTGACGGCCCCGATCGCGCGGGCCGCCTCGTCGAGACGGTCGACCAGCCGGCAGGTTTCTTCCTTGTGAGGAATAGTGACGTTGCCGCCAACGAAGCCGCTTCTCGGGAGGCCCCGGATGAAGCTTTCGAGATCGCCGGGCGCAATGTCGATGCGTTCGTAGCTGCCGGCAATTCCATACTGTTCGAGCCAGTGGCCATGGATGAGCGGCGATCGGGAGTGCGCGATGGGATGGCCGATGACGAAGGCCTTCTTCGTCTCAGCCATCGATAGCCTGCATTTCGCGAAGCTTGGCGAGCAGCGGCAGCAGCGGCATGCCCACGATGGTGAAATGGTCGCCCTCGATCGTCTCGAAGAGCTGGATGCCCGCGCCCTCGATCTGGTAGGCTCCGACGCTGGAAAGCGCCTTTTGGCCTACGTGCGACAGGTGCCGGCCAACGAAGCCCGGATCGAGTTCGCGCATGGTCAGCCGTGCGACGCCGACATGGCGCCACAACACCTCGCCATCCCGCATCAGGACGACGGCGCTGTTCAACTGGTGCGTCTTGCCCGACAGCGCCAGCAGCCGGCGGCGGGCCTCCTCCATGTCATGCGGCTTGTGAAGCACTTCATCGCCCAGCGACAAGGTCTGGTCGGTGCCTATGACTAGCGCGCCCGGCCGATTCTGGGAAACCTCGAGCGCCTTGGCCTCGGCGAGGATCAGAGCCAGATCCTCCGGACCCACGCCCGAATTGGCGACCGCGGCCTCTACTGCCCGCTCGTCGATCTGCGGTTTCTCGACCTCGATCTCGAGGCCGGCATCTTCGAGCATCTTCCTGCGAAACGGGCTGCCCGAAGCGAGTACGATGGCGTCCGGCATGATCCGACCTCCTGTGAAGCCGGGTTAACGCTTCTTGCCGCGCAGCGCAACGATGGCCGCCGCGGTTTCCTCGATGGAGCGGCGGCTGACGTCGATGGTCGGCCAGCCGTGCCGCGCACAGAGCTGGCGCGCATAGGCAAGCTCCTGGGCGATCACCGTGCGGTCGACATAGCTCTGCGAATCGTAGCCGACCGAACTGCCGAGGATGCGGTTCTGGCGGACATGAGAGATGCGTTCCGCGGTCGCGACCAACCCAACGACGAGCGGTCGCTTGGCGTAGATGACGCTTTCGGGAACAGGCACGCCCAGCACGATGGGGATGTTGGCAGTCTTGATGCCCCGATTGGCGAGATAGATGCTAGTCGGGGTTTTCGACGTCCGCGAGATGCCCATCAGGATGACGTCCGCATCCTCGACATCGTTGATGAGCTGCCCGTCATCGTGCTCCATGGTGTAGTTGAGCGCATCGATGCGGCGGAAATATTGCGCATCCAGAACGTGCTGCGCGCCGACGCGGCGCCCGGCGGGTGCCCCGAGATAGGACTGGAACACTGCAAGCACCGGCTCCAGCACCGAAACGCAGGGAAGGCCCATCGCAGCGCATCGATTGTCTATGAGACGCGCGAGCTCCTGATCGACGACCGTGTAGAGAACGATGCCCGGCGTTTCGTCGATCTCGCCCAGCACCTTGAGAAGCTGCTTTTCCGTGCGGATCAGCGGATAGATGTGCTCGATGGCCCGCGCATCCTTGTATTGCGCGGCAGCGGCACGGCCGGCCGCGAGCAGCGTTTCGCCGGTCGCATCCGAGATGAGGTGAAGATGAAAGAAGCTCTGCGGTTTATTCACAGACGGAACCGGCTCCTGTTGGCAACTGTGGATACCGGGCAGAGTTTTCCCGCCGGTCGCAGCCGGACTGTATCAGACCCCCGTTCATCCACAATTCACCCTCGGCTGGAGATCGCAGATGGGATGTGCGTTAGATTGGGGACATCGGCACGTTGTTCAGCATCCATGATCGGCGACACTGATCCGATGGGCCTGCAACCCCGTGATAATGAAAGGCTATCGGCAACTATTCAGGCAATTCACAGGCCAGTATGGAACTACGCTGCGTCGCTTTGCGCGTTGAGTTTTTATGGCTGGACGTGGACAAGCCGTAATTGCCGATTCCAACAGAGTCATAGAATCAAAAGATTCTCTTAAAAGATTCTTTCTTTAGTTCAGGCGCCAGTCCGGAGAGGAACAGCATGACCGAAAAACGG
>JAEWFU010000028.1 GCA_023388675.1 Pseudomonadota bacterium
ATGTTCCATACACCCGTCCCTTGCCCCCTGCTCGAAGGCGAGTTCAGCGATGGGCGTCCGGGAAGCCGCTTAGCCTCCCGACGGAACGACGCTGACCGTCGACACCCTCCTTGAGCCTGTCGACGGACAGGTTGGGTGCACACCACCTATCTGTGCAATTACATGTACTGACCTGAAGATAGGCCGAAACACCCGGGGATCGCGCCTAAAGGCCTCTGCGCCTCGCGCAATGCCCCGATTCCATCGCCCATCATGTCTGTTGGTAGACAGCCACCACCTCGTCGAACTTCCGTTGTTCGAGGTGGTTCCGGCGGATCACGAAGTAGACGGTGCCTTCCACGAAGCGCGCCTGCATCCAGTCGCCAACATCGATCTGCAACAGGAGAACCCAGTCGCGGGCCATGCGGAAGATGTCGTCACGGTGTTCCTGCCATTCCTCGCGCGACAGATGCTGCTTGCCCCATTCGCTGACCACGACGGCGTCGTAGCGAGGATCGTCCTGTTCCGGCAACGGACTGCCGAGAAGCTGCTGGCGTTGCCAGGCTTCCGCCGGATACTGGTCCCCATACGCTTCGAGCGCCTCCTCATAGGCGGCGTAGAACTCCTGCAGGTCCGGGTCGTCGCTCGCTTCGCCTTTCGCGACAGCCGCAAAGTCCGGCAGCGCATCGATCTCGAGCGAATGCGGGTTGGGCAGCCTCCAGGTCGCCTGCAACGTCATGGCGCGGGCCGGCGCGCCGTAGTTTGTGCCGCGATCAGCCGCTTCGTCCTCGTCATCACCGAACTCGGCGGCGATTTCGGCACGCTCCCGCGCCTCACGATCGCCTGCCTCGACGAGATCCTCCGGCATGGCCAGCGAGTGGAGCTGGTCGACGGGCGAGCGTTCCCAGATTACCCGCGCAACGCGCGTCCCCGTGTCCCACGGGCCGATCGAAAAATCGTAGAAGAACAGCAGGCGTCCGTCGGACGGAAGGTCTGATGCGACAGTACCAAGCTCCGCCGCCTTGGCCAGATCGACCTGTGCAACGAATGCATAGGGCAAGCCGAGTGTCATATGCGCCCGCATTTCCGTCGCCGCATCCTCGTTGCCGCGCTTTGCGATATCCTCCGGGTCCTCTGGCGTTGCGGGACGCGGCCAGACGAAACCTTCCGGAACATCGGGCGCTCCACCGAGCCGCGTGCCGCCGACGGCAATCTTTTCCGGCGAGGGATGAAAGATCATGGCTGGAACCAGCGCCTCGGCGATGATCTCGACACGCGGCTGGTCGAAGTAGTCCAGCAGGGCATTGGCGGCATCGACGGGGCTGTCGAACATGAAATCTCCGGTAGTGGACAATGTTCCTCATTCCCGTCTAACACGCCGCAGCCATGCTCACCATCCGCATGACGGCACGGCTGCGGCATGGCCACGCGCGCTGCACCAGCAGAGGTTGTCAGCAAGGCAACAAGCTTACTGAAAGATTGGATGGCATGATGAGCTGTGTGAGCCACTTAATACGATCCGGGGCCGGCTGGGTTTCACTCTGCATTGTTTTGGCCGGAGTATCTGCAGCGGTAGCGCAAGCCCAACCCGGTATCGCCTTACCTTCGGGGGGCGCAATCTATCTGTGGGACATCGCCGATGCCGATGCAACGCGCGCGCTGGCGGGGCCATTACCTGATGCAATTCAACCAGGCACCTGCCACTGGCTCGAAAACGGAACGCTTGTCTCAGAACCCGACCAACTGTGTTGTCTGTCTTATTATGTCTACGAGATTGCGCCGCAAGATGCGCCGCGCCTATCGCTTTCCGGCCATATCGCCTTCAACAATCGGCCCCCCGATCTACAGTATCGCGGGCTCGAGCTGCGCGGTGTTTCCGGTGTGGAGTCCTGTGGAGAGCGGGACAATTGCGATACGCTGTATATCGTCGGCTTCGAAAAGAAAGCGCTGGTCGATCAGGCGATGCGGGCGGCGCGTTCGGGCAAGCCGGTCACTGTCAGCGCCCAACAGGTCTGGAACATGGAATCCCTGGATCTGGTCATTGGCTCCATCGAGATCGTGGATTGAAAACCGCCGGTCTGGCTACAACCCCCACTTTGCAGCAAACTGGATAGCCGAAACCAATGAGAATAAAATCATTCCTGCCATTGCTCTGGATCAGCATGATGCTGGTGGCCGGCAATGCACTGGCCGCGGACCGCTTTGACGACTGGCGGACCGGCGACCTCATCTTCCAGGAATCCCTCAGCCCCCAGGCGACCGCGATCCGCGTAGCAACCGGCAGCCGTTACACGCATATGGGCATCGTCCGTCAGACGGAGGATGGGTTGCACGTGATCGAGGCGGCGCGGACGGTCTCGGAAACCCCGCTTGAAGAATTCATCGCCCGCGGAGCCCGGCAGGACTATGCCATCTATCGCGTAACGGGGCTGACCTCGGAAAACGCCGCCGTCGTCGCAGCGGCCGCGCGGGATTATTATCAGCGGCCCTACGACATCTTCTTCCGGCTCGATCCGGAAGCCATCTATTGCAGCGAACTGCCCTTCTACGCCTTTCAGGCCGCCGGCATCACACTTGGGCGGGTCGAGCGGCTTGGTGACCTTGCCATAGACACACCAGAGGGCCGCGCCATCTTTCTCGCCCGCTGGCAGGACCATCCGGACTGCCAGGCGGATGGTTCAGGCCGCGACGGCTGCTGGACCCTGATCCAGGAGCAGGAGATCGTGACCCCGATCAGCATCGCGGAAGCTTCCCGAGTGGAGCTTGTCTTCTCCACCTTCGACAATGCACCATGAGCGCTCCTCGATTGTATCTGCCTGTCTCAACGGGTGCCGGTCCAAGCCTCCATCACCCATAGGCTTTCGACGCTTCCTGGGGCAGCTCGCCGAGCGTCCGCTCGCGCATCATCCGGCGGTAAAGGTCCTCCGCATGGTTCTGGCCGGCGCAAAGGATCATGTCGTCACCAGGCGCGCCATCGATGACAGTTATGTTTTGATTACTCATAAATACGGCAGATTTTCGTGGCCTTTGCGGCCGCGAGGATCTGCATGCCGGATTGGTGGTGCGCGAAGCATGGAAACGACGGCGTCACTCGGGATGTGAATGTTTCCTGCGTTGCAGCCTACGCAGCATTCGAGCCGGCCGCGCGCCGGTAGTTGACGATGAGATCGTTGAACCTGGTGCCCTGAATGGCGACATGGTCACGCAGCACGCTCGCTGCCGTCTCGGCATCGCCGGCAACGAGCGCGTCCAGTATCTGGCGATGCTCGGCAAGCGACTGCCCCATCCTTCCCCGCACCTTGAGCTGCATGCGGCGAAAAGGCTTCAAACGCTTGTGCAACTTGCCGGCTTCCTTTGCCAGGAATGCGTTGCCTGACGCCTCGTAGATCAGGAAGTGGAATATCTCGTTGGCGCGGTAATAGGCGTCGCCGTCATTGCCGGCCGCGGCCTCCTCGCAGTCGACAACAGTTTGCGAGAGTTTGTCGACGAGGTCAGGTGTGACCCTCCTGCTGGCAAGCCGTCCGCAGAATGCCTCCATCTCGGCCATCACCTCGAACATCTCGATGACTTCCTCGAATGCCGGATGGCGCACGAATGCGCCGCGCCTGGGCTGGAGATCGAGCAGGCCGGATGCGGCAAGCGCCTGAAACGCCTCGCGAAGAGGTGTCCGCGATACATGGAAGCGTTGCGACAGCTTGATCTCGTCGAGGCGCTCGCCATTGGCGAACGCCCCTTCGACGATCAATTGTTCCAACTGCTCGCGGACGAGATCCGATCGACTGACCATTATCTCCTCTTGCATCCTACGAAATGCAAAAAACTATGATCTTGCATACAAGAGGGTTGACAGGAAATGCAAGACCATTACTCCTTTGCCCTGCGACATTCTTCGTGGGCCAAGGCCCGCGCCGACAATCGCCATGTTCTGGGAGGAACCAATGTTGAAGAAACTCGCGGCATCTGCCGCCATGATGACGTTTGCGTGCAGCCTTGCAGGCGCGACCGAATTGCGCCTGTCCCATCAGTTTTCCACCAACGACGTCCGCCACCGCATCGCGCAGATGGTCGCCGACGACGTCGCGGCGGCCAATGTGGACCTGACCATCACGATCTTTCCGTCCGCTTCACTGTTCAAAGCGGCCGAGCAGTATGTGCCGCTCTCGCGCGGACAGCTCGACATGACCGTGTTCCCGCTGTCCTACGCCGGCGGCCAGCGCGCGGAATACAACCTCACCCTGATGCCGGGCCTGATAAAGGATCACGACCACGCGGCGCGCATGAATGAGAGCGCGTTCATGGACGCGATCGAGGAAATCATGGCCGAGGACGACGTGATGGTGCTCGTCCACGGCTATCTGGCCGGCGGTTTCGCTTCGAAGGAAGGCTGCATCACCAGGCCCGAGCATATGCAGGGCAAGACGGTGCGCGCCGCGGGCAAGGCGTTCGAGCAGATGCTGGAAGGAGCGGGCGCCTCAATCTCGTCGATGCCGTCTTCCGACGCCTATAACGGCATGCAGCAGGGCATCATCGACGCGCTGAACACGTCCTCATCGTCCTTCGTGTCCTTCCGGATGTACGAGCAGGTCGGCTGCTATACGCCGGCCGGCGACGTCGCGCTCTGGTTCATGTACCAGCCCCTGCTGATCAACAAGTCGACCTTCGAAGGCCTGACGCCGGAGCAGCAGGAAGCACTCACCGTCGCCTCGGCGAAAGCGGAGGCCTACTACCTCGAGGAAGCGAAGAAGGAAGATGCGGCCTCGATCGAGCCGTTCGAGAAGGCGGGCGTCGAGATCGCCAGAATGACGCCGGAAGATTTCGCGGAATGGCGCAAGCTGGCCGAGGAAACCTCCTACAAGGCGTTCCTTGAGGAAGTCGCGGACGGACAACGCTTCCTCGACCTTGCCGCCGAGGTCGAATAGCCCCGTGATCGGCCCGGCCTGGCCTGTTTTGCAGGCCAGGCGCCCCTTCAACCGCCAACGGCGATAGCACGTCGATGAGAGGCCGCGGGCGGCCGTGGATTCGTGCTGTCCGCGAATATGGAACCACAGATGGAACAGAGCGCCACAGCCATGAAGCCCGTGCCGCGGAGACATCCCGTGCTGCGCTTCATCGACGGAGTATCGACCATTTGCGGCTGGCTTGCCGCCACGCTCATTGTCGCCTCGATCTTCGTCACCTGCCACATGATCTTCGTGCGCTTTGTGCTGCGCCAGTCGACGATCTGGCAGACCGAGGTGGTCATTTACATGATGATCGCCGTCACCACGATCGGTCTGGCCTATGTTCAGCGGCTGCGCGGCCACGTCAATGTCGACCTGATCCCGTCGATGCTGCCGAACGGCGCCCGGCGCGTGCTCGCCTATGTGGTGCTCGTTCTGACGATAGGCTTGATGGCGGTTCTGACCTGGTACGCCTTCGAAAGCTGGCACGAGGCCTTCTCGCGCAACTGGAAGTCAAGCACCGTCTGGGGTGCGCGCCTGTGGATCCCGATGCTGGCACTGCCGGTCGGCTTCGGCCTCTACACGCTCCAGCTCATCGCGGACCTTATCGCCCTTCACCTGCGTCTGGACGCGCCATTCGGTCTGGAGGACAACTGATGGACCCGCTGCTTCTTGGTCTTCTCGTCGCGGTCGTCACCGTGATCGTGCTGTTCTCCGGGGCGCCGGTGGCGGTCGGCCTGCTGCTGGTTTCGGCCGTCTTCCTGATCATCTTCGACGGCACGCGCTCGCTGCAGATGATCCCCGAAGTCTATTTCGCCGACCTCAACAGTTTCACAATGCTGGCGATACCCATGTTCATCATCATGGGTGCAGCGATCGCGTCGACCCGCGCCGGCGCAGACCTTTTCGAGGCGCTGGAACGCTGGATGACACGCGTTCCGGGCGGGCTGGTCGTCTCCAATCTCGGCGCGTGCGCGCTGTTCTCGGCCATGTCCGGCTCCAGCCCGGCCACCTGTGCGGCCATCGGCAAGATGGGCATTCCGGAAATGCGCAAGCGCGGCTATTCCGAGGAGATCGCGGCAGGCTCGATCGCGGCGGGCGGCACCCTCGGCATCCTCATTCCGCCGTCGGTGACGATGATTGTCTACGGCATCGCCACCGAAACCTCGATCGGCCGCCTGTTCCTTGCCGGTGTGCTGCCCGGCATCATGCTGGTGGGCCTGTTCATGGCATGGACGATCTACAGCGCCTGGCGCAGCGGCACGCTGAAAAATCTCTCCATGCGCCGCTATTCCCTGGCCGAGCGGCTGGAGATCCTGCCGCGCGTCGTCCCATTCCTGCTTATCATCGCAGGCGTTCTCTACGCCATGTATGGCGGGGTGGCCACGGCATCGGAAACGGCGGCCGTCGGCGCACTGCTCGCGTTGATCCTGGCGATGGTCATCTACAAGATGTGGCAGCCTCGAATGATCTGGCACGTGTTCCGCGATTCGACCAAGGAAGCGGTGATGATCATGTTCATCATCGCGGCCGCGGGCGTGTTCGCCTACATGATGTCCTCGCTCTTCATCACCCAGACCATCGCGCAGTGGATCGCAGAGCTCGACGTCAATCGCTGGGTGCTGATGGGTATCATCAACCTCTTCCTGCTGGTGGCCGGCTTCTTCCTGCCGCCGGTTGCCGTGATCGTGATGACGGCGCCGATTCTCATGCCGATTCTCATGGCGGCCGATTTCGACCCCTACTGGTTCGCCGTCATCCTCACCATCAACATGGAGATCGGGCTCATCACGCCGCCGGTCGGTCTCAACCTCTACGTCATCAACTCGATCGCACCGGACATCTCGCTGAAGAAGATCCTCATGGGCTCGCTTCCTTATGTGATGTGCATGGTGGCGGCCATCATCATCTTGTGCTTCTTCCCCGGTATCGCCACATGGCTTCCCGACCTGATGATGGGTCCGGCCATCTGACGCCACATGCAGGAGAAACTGGATCAATGAGATCGTCTGGCTTCTTCACCGACCTCATCGCCACGCTGTTCGAGCGTACATCCTGGCTCGAAGCGCCGGCAAGCGAGCGTCCGCTGCGCGACATGTGCAACGAGCTTCTGGCCGGGAACGGCGAGGTGACGGGCATGCGCATAGCCCGCACCATCCTCTCCCGCTACAGATCGATGAGCGAACCGGACAAGATCGCCTTCTTCGAGTTCCTGACCGAGGAACTCGACGTGGACGCCGGGGAAGTCGAAGCCGCCGCGAGCCGGTATGCCGCCGCGCCCGATGCGGAAGGGCTCGCACGGCTGACCGAAGCAGCCGAGCCTGCCAGGCAGGAACTGCTGCGGCGTCTCAATCGCGTTCCAGGCGCCACCGGCGAGCTGGTGCGCATGCGGCTCGATCTCCTGCGCCTCGCGCCCCGGCATCCGCAATTCGATCGGGCCGACATCGACTTCGTGCACCTGTTCAAGTCGTGGTTCAACCGCGGCTTCCTGGTGCTGCGGCACATCGACTGGCGCACGCCGGCGAACATCCTTGAAAAGATCATCCAGTACGAGGCCGTGCATGCGATCAATTCCTGGGAGGAGCTGCGCCGCCGCCTGCTCCCGGTCGACCGTCGCTGCTTCGCCTTCTTCCATCCTTCCATGCCAGACGAGCCGCTGATCTTCGTCGAGGTCGCGCTGGTCAACGGCATTCCCGGTTCCGTCCAGCAATTGCTGGCGGAAGCGCGCGAGCCCGTCGCTCCTGCCAAAGCCGATACGGCCGTGTTCTACTCCATCTCGAACTGCCAGGACGGGCTGCGCGGTATCTCGTTCGGCAATTCGCTGATCAAGCAGGTCGTGGAGGAACTGAGCCAGGAATTCCCGCACCTCAGGAACTACGTCACCCTCTCGCCGATACCGGGGTTCTCCCGCTGGCTGAAATCTCGCGTGGGTGACGACTCGCGCGCCGCCGCCATATTGGAGGCGGCGGATGCGGGAGCAGAGGCGCTTCAGCCCCTGAACGAGACGGTGCGCGAACTGGCCGCGCATTATCTGGTCAACGAAAAGCGGGCCGACGGTCTGCCGGTCGACCCGGTCGCGCGGTTCCATCTCGGCAACGGCGCGCTCGTTCATGAGGTGCATGCGGGCGCCGATCTGTCCGGCAAAGGTCTGCGGCAATCCTGCGGCGCCATGGTCAACTACCTCTACGACCTGCGCACGGTCGAGCAGAATCACGAGGATTTCGTTGGCAGCCAATCCGTCACCAGTTCACGTTCGATCAAGTCGCTCGTAAAAGCAGCGTCAGCAAACCCTGGAAAGGTTCCTCATG
>JAEWFU010000051.1 GCA_023388675.1 Pseudomonadota bacterium
GCGCCATGTCGCAGCTCAGCGTCGCGGCCGGCTTCATGGCAATGTTGCCGGACAGGCGGCTCACCTGCACCGGATGGTCGATCCGGCAGGCGCCGCCCTGATTGATCGGCGCCAGGTCCTGATATGTCGCGCCCATCCTGCGCAACTGACGGCGGCACTCTACCTCGTTGGCGGGCATTGCCGCGCCGGGCGAGGCGCGGGGTGTCGACAGGCGGGGATAGGCCGCCGTCATCGCGCTCAGCGGCGCCAGCCGTGCAAGCCCGCGCGGCTGGGAGATGGAGGAGGTCTGCGCGCCGACATCGACGGTCGGCGTCAGCACGCTGCTGACCGAACATGAGGTAAAAGCGAGCACACCCGCACCGATCGCCGCCGCCCGAACAAGGGTGCGCGCGCGCCGGCGGATCGATCCAAAGAGTGTCGCTGCCCCGTTACGCAATACTTCGGGCATCCCGTCTTCCCTGTCCCGTGCAGCGCACAGTCTAGGCGGGAAGGGTAAAGGAAACCTCTGCGGACGGATTCACCGCTGTGGCGGCAATGGGGCAGCTATTCGCACCAGGTGCCGCCGCCGCGCCGTTGGGCAAGGTCGAAATGGAAATGGTCGGCGTGATCTGCGTCGCTGCCGGGGCCGAGCACGGTCTTGAAAGGGCCGCATGCCGCCTTCTGGATGGCCTTGACGAGCCTGGAACGACGCGGCTTTGCCGAACCGTGCGCCTGGACCTCTATGCGTGTTCCGTCGTCGAGAACCAGCGCACCCCAATCGAGCGCGTTGGCGAAAGCATGTTCGGAAAGCTTCTTCGAGCCGTTGCGGGGCCGGCAGACATAGGCCGACACCTGCTCGATGGCCGTGAGGTCCGATCCGAATTCACCTCGCGTCAGCGGTGCGGCATGCTCGCGCACGAACCGGGCCGATGCTTCGGCCATCGCACAGGTCAGCACAGCCGGCGGATGCAGTTCGACCGTTTCGGAAAGGCGGGCGACGGTTACCGGATGCGGTGCCGAGCAGCCCAGGTCGTCCTTGAGAGGCTTGTGTTCCTCGAAAGCGACTTCCAGCGTCTTCAACCGTGCGCGACATTGCGCTTCTTCGGCCGGCATTTCGGTTCGAGCTGTCGCTGGTGGTTCCGCCGGCGGGGGTTCGGCGGTCGGCGGCTTCAGTTCCGGTGCTTCCATGGTGGACGGCAGTTCGCCGACCTCGGCCGCGTATGGCCGGGCTGGCAAAGCTAAGCTTGCCAGCAGCAACAGGATCGGCCGGGACTTGCGCGCGAGGATCATCTTACTGACGTGGGCGGCGGGGGAGGCTGCGGCAACGGCTGCGGCCTTCAATTACCGTAACGGATCGTTGCAGGGATCAGGCCCCGATCGCCTCGAGCCCTTCTTCGAGCCAGTCGCCGAGCATCGGCATGCCCATAAGGTATTTCGACGCACGCCGCCCGGCGCCGCGCTGGCGGGCTTCCGCGACTGCGGCGTCCCATTCGGAGGCGTCGAAATCGCCGCGGCCTATCCAGGCGATCGCGATCAGTTCGGCGACCTCGTCGACATTGAGGTCGTTCATGAGGGCGCGCAACTCGCGCTCTGTCAGGTCTTCCGCCTCTTCTTCGGCCAGGCCGTCATGGTGGTGGGAATCGTGCGAGCTGTCGTCCAGCTCGACCTCGTGTTCGCCGCCGGCCTCATAATCGTGGTTGAGCGCGGCACTGATGGCCTTCGCTTTCAGCACGAAGAGTCGCACCGTATCGGGACCGATGGTCAGCTCCCACTCTTTCTGGACCGGCTTCTGCAATGTTTCGCTCCTTGAAGAACGGTGCATCATAGCGGATTTCTGATGATTTTCATGTCGGAGTTGTGCAATGGGTGTTCCCGCATTTATCTCGCCCAGAACGGTCCCGCATGTCGTTCCTGCTGTCGCCCAAGGTGTTGCCGGTGCTGCTGCTCGTCGCGTCCAACGTCTTCATGACGCTGGCGTGGTACGGGCATCTTAAATTCAAGACGGCACCGCTCTACGCGGCTGTGCTGGCGAGCTGGATGATTGCCTTCGTCGAATACTGGCTTGCCGTGCCCGCCAACCGGATCGGTCATTCGGTCTATTCGGCGGCTGAGCTCAAGACCATGCAGGAGGTCATCACGCTGGTGGTCTTCGCGGTGTTTTCGGTGCTTTATCTCAAGGAGGCGATCACCTGGAATCACCTCGCCGGCTTCACCCTGATCGCAGGCGGGGCGGCCCTGATATTCAGGGGCTGACGGGCGGGCGGCGAAGTGACGCTGGTCTGGACCAGTCAAAATTCTTCGTGAAAAACGCGGCGGAACAGTTATATTTGGTCGAACAAGCAATGAACGGTTCGTTGGCCGCGGCTGCCGGACCGTTTTCTTTTTGTGTCTCGCGCCATGGATGCGCGGACCGGAAAAAGACAAGGAAAGGGTCGACTGACATGAACAAGGTCCCGATGACGGTCGGTGGGTTCGAGACGCTGAAGGAGGAGCTGCGCTGGCGCCAGCAGGAAGAGCGTCCGCGGATCATCGAGGCGATATCGGAGGCGCGTTCTCATGGCGATCTTTCGGAGAACGCGGAATATCATGCCGCCAAGGAATCGCAGAGCCTGAACGAAGGCCGCATCAACGAGCTTGAGGACCTGGTCGCGCGCGCCGACGTCATCGACGTCTCGAAGCTGTCCGGCGACAGGATCAAGTTCGGCGCCACCGTCGTGCTGGTCGATGAGGACACCGAGGAAGAAAAGACCTACCAGATCGTCGGCGACCAGGAAGCCGACGTGAAGGCCGGCCGCATATCCATTTCCTCTCCCATCGCGCGGGCGTTGATCGGCAAGGGCGTCGGCGACGAGGTTGAGGTCAACGCGCCGGGCGGCGCGCGCGGCTACGAGATCGTCGAGCTGCGCTGGGCGTGAGCGGGGCAACGCATGCCGGGACACCGGCTCGCGTCGCCATGTCGCGCGTCCTTGCGATAGCGCCCAATTTCAAGCGCCGCCTCTCGGGCGTCACGAGCACCATCATCCAGCTCGTGCCGTTGCAGGCGGCGTCGATCGGCATCGCGACGCTCGGTCCGGGCCTGCCCGACCATCTGCCGAAAATGCGATGGTGGCAGGTGCCGGCATTGCTCAGGCGTCCGGCCGGCGCGCGCTTCCGGGTCTGGCATGCGCGCCGCAACGTCGAGATGCTTGGGGGCCTCATCCTGAGAACCGTTTTCCGCGCGCCGCTGAAACTCGTCTTCACCTCGGCCTCACAGCGCGCGCATACCGGCTGGACGCGTTTCCTCATTCGCCGAATGGACGCGGTTGTCGCCACGAGCCGCAAGACGGCCGCCTATCTCGAAGTGCCGCATAGCGTCATCATGCACGGCATCGATACCGGCCGGTTTTGTCCGGCCGAGGACAAGGCCGGGGCCGTTCGCGCTGTCGGTCTCGACAGCGCGTTTCGCTATGTTGGCTGCTTCGGGCGCGTGCGGCGGCAGAAGGGCACCGACCTGTTCGTCGACGCGATGATCGCGCTGCTGCCGGACCATCCGGGCTGGGCGGCCGTGGTCGCCGGTCGCGCCACGGCGCAGCACAAGGCGTTCGAGGACGAGTTGCGGGCACGCGTTGCCGCCGCTGGGCTGTCCGATCGCATCCTGTTCGTTGGCGAGCATCGCGACATCGAACGCTGGTACCGCGCGCTGTCGCTGTTTGTCGCGCCGCAGCGCTGGGAAGGGTTCGGGCTGACGCCGCTCGAGGCGATGGCGAGCGGCGTGCCGGTGGTGGCCGCCGATGTCGGCGCATTCTCCGAACTCATCGACGAAGGCCAGACCGGCACGGTGGTCGCCGCGGACGACCTTGCGGCAATGACGGCCGCGGTAGAAGATTATCTGCGCGATCCGGAGCGGGCAGCACTTCACGGGGAAAACGGTCGCAGGCATGTCGCCGCGCGCTTCCGTCTCGAAAGCGAAGCGGAGCAGTTGATCGGGATTTACAGGCAGCTCGCACAGGCTGTCTGAGGCTGCCGGTTGTCACCGATCGACGGCCGGCAAAGGGGGAACAATGCCGGGGTTTATCGAATCGCTGGAGAAGGCGATCACCAAACTCTACCGCAAGCGGGTCTCGCGCAGGCTCTACGAGCAGTCCTCGAAAGCCGTCGAGCATGGCCCGTTCGGCGGCATGAAGC
>JAEWFU010000084.1 GCA_023388675.1 Pseudomonadota bacterium
TTGGGGCCGAATTTCGGCCGGTTGCCCTGGTAGGCGGCGGCGACGTCGTCCGGCACGTCCTCGCGGGCGAGTGCCGCGAGGGCCTGCGCTGCCGCGACCTTCATCTCGTCGTTGATGGTGGTTGCCCGCACGTCGAGCGCGCCGCGGAAGATGTAGGGGAAGCCCAGCACGTTGTTGACCTGGTTCGGATAGTCCGAACGGCCGGTCGCCATGATGGCGTCGGTACGGATTTCGGCCACTTCCTCGGGCGTGATCTCGGGATCGGGATTGGCCATCGCGAAGATGATCGGGTTCTTCGCCATCGACTGGATCATGGCGTTGGTGAAGGCCCCCTTGGCGGACAGGCCGAACACGATGTCGGCGCCGTCCATCGCATCGGCCAGCGTGCGCTTGTCGGTCTTGACCGCATGCGCCGATTTCCACTGGTTCATGCCTTCCTTGCGACCCTGATAGACCACGCCCTTGGTGTCGCAGAGGATGACGTTCTGTGGCGAGAAGCCCATCGACTTCACGAGTTCGACGCAGGCGATGCCGGCCGAGCCCGCGCCGTTGCACACGAGCGTCGCCGTCTTCATGTCGCGTCCAGTGATTTCCAGCGCGTTGATGAGGCCGGCGGCCGCGATGATCGCCGTGCCGTGCTGGTCGTCGTGGAAGACCGGGATGTCCATCACTTCCCGCAGGCGCTGCTCGATGATGAAGCAGTCCGGCGCCTTGATGTCCTCCAGGTTGATGCCGCCGAAGGAGGGGCCGAGGAAGCGCACGCAGTTGATGAACTCCTCGACATCCTGCGTATCGACTTCCAGATCGATCGAATCGACGTCGGCGAAGCGCTTGAACAGCACCGCCTTGCCTTCCATCACCGGCTTCGAAGCCAGCGCGCCGAGATTGCCGAGGCCGAGAATGGCCGTGCCGTTGGAGATGACGGCGACCATGTTGCCGCGTGTCGTGTAGTCGAACGCCCTGCTCGGGTCTTCAGCGATCGCCTTGACCGGCACCGCGACCCCCGGCGAATAGGCCAGCGACAGGTCGCGCTGGGTCGCCATGGGCTTCGTCGGATTGATCTCGAGCTTGCCCGGTCGTCCCGAGGCGTGAAAATCGAGCGCTTCCTGAGGGCTGACGGAGGGGCCGCCCTCCGCGGACTTGTCTTTCAACGGCATGATGGTGTCTGTTTCCTTCCCCGGGGTGGCTCGTTCTTGTGGAGTTTTGCCGAGCCGCATCGATTAAGGCTACACTTGGCAGCCGTAAATCGCCAAGCAGGAAAACCGCTTCCTCCAGAAGGCAATCCGCCGTTGAACGACGAAACGCCCATCCGCACCGCCGGCGCAGCGCCGACACCGCCCGTCCTGTCGACGGCGGGCGCGACGCCGATGATGGAGCAGTTCATCGAGATCAAGGCGGCGAACCAGGATTCGCTGCTGTTCTACCGGATGGGCGACTTCTACGAGCTGTTCTTCCAGGATGCCGAGATCGCCAGCAGGGCGCTGGGCATCACGCTGACTAAACGCGGCAAGCACCAGGGCGAGGACATCCCGATGTGCGGCGTGCCGGTGCACGCGGCCGACGATTATTTGCAGAAGCTGATCGCGCAGGGCCACCGCGTCGCCGTCTGCGAGCAGGTCGAGGACCCTGCCGAGGCGAAGAAGCGCGGCTCGAAATCGGTGGTGCGCCGCGACGTCGTACGGCTCGTCACGCCGGGCACCATCACCGAGGAAAAGCTGCTGGCGCCCTCGGAAGCCAATTACATGATGACGCTCGGCCGCGTGAAGGGGCAGGGCGGCAGCGCGTCCGGCAACGGAGACAGCTACGCGCTGGCCTGGATCGACATCTCGACCGGTTCGTTCAAGGTGGCGGAAAGTGCCGCCGACCGGCTGCTCGCCGACATATTGCGGGTCGATCCGCGCGAGCTGATCGTCGCCGATCCGGTCTACCACGATCCCGAGCTGCGCGCCGTGTTCGACGTGCTCGGCCGCGTCGCGAGCCCGCAGCCGCCGGCACTTTTTGATTCCGCCGCTGCGACGGGACGCATCGCGCGCTTCTACGGTGTGGCGACGCCCGAGAGCTTCGGTCAGTTCTCCCGCGCCGAGCTTGCGGCCATCTCGGGCGCCATCGCCTATGTCGAGAAGACGCAGATATCGGAGCGTCCGCCGCTGGCGCGCCCCGAGCGCGAGGAAAGCGGGTCGAGCCTGTTCATCGATGCGGCCACGCGCGCCAATCTGGAACTGACGCGCACGCTGTCCGGCACCCGCGACGGCTCGTTGCTGAAAGCCATCGACCGTACCATCACCGGGGGTGGCGCGCGGCTTCTGGCCGAACGACTGACGGCGCCGCTGACCGATCCGGCAGAGATCAACCGGCGGCTGGATTGCGTTTCGTTCCTGTCTGCCGAGGCACGGCTTTGCGAGGCGCTACGGGCCGTCCTCAAGGGCGCGCCCGACATGCCGCGCGCCCTGTCGCGGCTGGCGCTCCGGCGCGGCGGTCCGCGTGACCTCGGCGCGCTGCGGACGGGGTTGGAAGCGGCGCGGCAGGTGCTGGAGGCCGTATCGGGGGCGATGCTGCCAGACGGGCTCAAGGGCGCTTGCGACGCGCTGGCCGCATTGCCCGCCGACCTCTCGACCCATCTCGCCAGTGCGCTGGCGGACGAACTGCCGCTGCTTCGGCGCGACGGCGGTTTCGTAAGGGCCGGCTACAATGCCGAACTCGACGAGATGCGGGCGTTGCGCGACCAGTCGCGCCGCGTGATCGCGGGTATGGAGCGTGATCTTGCCGAGGAAACTGGCATCCGCTCACTGAAAATCCGACACAACAACGTGCTCGGCTACTATATCGAGGTGACGGCCAACCACGCAGAGGTGATGAACGGCACGGATGCGGCCAAGGCGCGGTTCATCCATCGCCAGACGATGGCGAACGCGATGCGTTTCACCACCACCGAACTGGCCGGGCTGGAAACCAAGATCGCCAATGCGGCCGACCGGGCGCTCCAGATCGAGCTGACGGTTTTCGACGCGCTGCTGGAGGAGATGGTTTCCCACGCCGAACCGATCCGTGCGGGTGCCGCGGCGCTGTCCGAGATCGACGTGGCCGCCGCAGCCGCGGTGCTGGCCGCTTCGGAAAACTACTGCCGGCCGGTGGTCGACGACGGTCTCTCATTCGATATCGACGGCGGCCGACATCCGGTCGTCGAACAGGCGCTGCGCCGGCAACTGGCCGATCCGTTCGTTGCCAACGATTGCGACCTGTCGCCCGAGGGCGATGCCAGGCACGGCGCCATATGGCTGCTGACCGGCCCGAACATGGGCGGCAAGTCCACCTTCCTGCGCCAGAACGCGTTGATCGCGATCCTCGCGCAGATGGGCTTCTTCGTCCCCGCGGCCGCGGCGCATATCGGCGTCGTGGACCGGCTTTTCTCGCGCGTCGGCGCCTCGGACGATCTGGCGCGCGGCCGCTCGACCTTCATGGTCGAGATGGTCGAGACCGCCGCGATCCTCAATCAAGCCGGGCCGCGAGCGCTTGTCATCCTGGACGAGATCGGCCGTGGCACGGCGACGTTCGACGGCCTCTCTATCGCCTGGGCGGCAGTCGAATTTCTGCATGAGAAGAACCGCTGCCGCGCGATCTTCGCCACGCATTTCCACGAGATGACGGCCCTGGCCGAGAAGCTGTCCCGGCTGCACAACGTGACGATGCGGGTGAAAGAGTGGGAGGGCGACGTCGTCTTCCTGCACGAGGTGGGCATGGGAGCGGCCGACCGGTCTTACGGCGTCCAGGTCGCGCGCCTTGCCGGCCTGCCGGAAGCGGTTGTCGAGCGTGCACGCGAAGTGCTTAGGCAGCTCGAGGAAGGTGAAACCTCGGGTAAGGCGGCGCGCCTCGTCGACGACCTGCCTCTGTTTTCGGTCGCCGCCAAACGAGAGGTTCCCAAGCCCGCGGGCGGCGGTGCATTGGCCGAATTTATGGAAAACATGCACCCGGACGAGATGACGCCGCGCGAAGCGCTCGAGGCGCTCTACCGGCTCAAGGAACTCGCAGCGCGCGGCTGAGCCGGCCTGCAACGACGCAGGCCTTACGTCGCGGCGTTCATCCATTAACCCTCGCTTGAATATTTCATGGCCTACTCGGCAGCGAATGGGGGGCCGTTCAATGGCAAGGTTTGTCAGCGTCTTCATATCGGCGACGCACAGGCGACTGATTTCACTGGTCGTCTGGTTCATCACCTTTGCGGTGGTGGTGGCCGTGATCGGCTGGTTCGTGCTGGATCAGGCCGGTAGGGCGATGACGTACGAAGCGCGTTCTACAGCGGATCATTTCGTCCGGTTGCGTACGAACCTGCTTTCGACCTTCGACGCGATGCATGCCAACCTGACGGCCGAGCCCTGTTCTGGGGGCTTTCAGGAACAACTGCGTCGGATTGCCTATCTGCCTGACGGCCTCAACGAGTTCCTCTATGCTCCGGGCGGTCGCGCCCGGTGTTCCACGAGCGTTCAGGCGTTTGACGGAGCAGTGGAGCTGGGAACGCCGGACATTGGGAGACAGGGCGAGCGCGGAATCGCGATGTGGGTCGATCGGGATCTGAGCTTCGTGGGGCTCGCCGGCGAGCGTGGAACGATTGCGTTGAGTGAGCCCTTCGCTGCGATCATTCCACCGCAGGATGCCGGCTTCCGGGGACCCGACTGGATGGCGATGCAGGCAGTGCTGGTTGCCGAGGATGGGAACTGGTGGCATCGCAGCGGTCAGCCGGGCATCTATATACGGTTGGCTGCTGGCGATGCCGGCCTCGCCGACGGCAAGACGCGGGCGATCTCGTGCGATGCCGGCGGCATGCATTGCGTTGTCGTCGAAGGCGACCTGCGTATGCTTCTCGCACAGCACAAAGGCCTCGTCGCGCTGGCGCTTCTGGCGGCAGCGATCGTCGCCGCGCTCGCCACGCTGCAGGCGAACGCTCTGATTGCGCGATACTGGTCGTTCGAGGCGCGGTTCCGGCGCCATCTCGATGCAAAATCCATCGTTTGCGCCTACCAGCCCGTGATGGAACTCGACACGGGCGAAATCACGGGCTGCGAGGTTCTCGCCCGCTGGCGGGATATCGACGACCGTGTCGTTTTCCCGGACCGCTTCCTCGACGTCATCGAGCGCAACGACATGACATGGCGTTTCACCGAACTGGTCGCCCAGCGCGCCTGCGAAGAGCTCTCCGAGCACCTGCCTGCGGGCAAGCGGCTGCAGGTCAACTTCAACATCTTCCCCTGCGATCTGGACAGCCAGAGCCTGGCGCGCATCTTTTCAGGCTTCACCTCGCAGCCCGATCGCTTCGATGTCGTGCTCGAGATCATCGAAAGCGACGAGATACCGCCCAACGCACAGCGGGAGATCGAGGCGCTGCGCCGGCTGGGCATCAAGACCTATATCGACGATTTCGGCACCGGCTACTCGAACATGCAGAACCTGGCCGCGCTGTCCGTCGACGGCGTCAAGCTGGATCGCGCCTTCGCCATGGCGCCCGACAATACGGTGATGGCCAAGATGCTGCGTCACGCCGTGGAGATGATCGAGGCGACGGGCCGTGTCATGGTCGTGGAAGGCGTGGAGACCGCCGAACGACTGGCCTTGCTGCGCGGCATGCAGGCGCGAGTCGACTTTGTGCAGGGCTACTTCATTTCCCGGCCGCTGGACATCGCGGCGTTCGTGGCGTTCATGACCCCGCAGCCGGTTTCGCTCGCCGAGCGCAAGCGCAAGGCTGGCCTGGGCATCGTGGCCGCGTAACCGAAACGGCGCCATACACAAGGCGCAAATTTCGCGCTATAGACGCCGCGATTGCGGTTGGTGCTGCGGGTGGTGTGAAGAACGCTGTCGCGCTGCTCCGGCGTGGTTTTCGTGGCTGCGTTTGTGCGACGCCCGACGATTCCGTCTGGCTGCAAAATGCTCTAGACCGGTGCGCATGGCGAAGGTTCCTCTCAAACTGGACGAGATCATCGACGGCGGCGCGCTGCTCGACGAGATGATCGCGCTGACGAAGGCGGATGGCGGAGGCGCGCGGCCGGCGTTGATCCGTCTGTTGAAGGAGCGCATCGCCGAAGCCCGCGGGCGCGCCGAGGCCATGCTGATGGTCGACGGCGGTGGAACCGCCTGCGCAGCCCGGCTGTCGCATCTGATGGACGAGGTGATCCGCGCGCTTTACGCGTTGGCGGTCGATCACGTCTACCATACCCGCAATCCTTCGGCCGCCGAACGCATGGCAGTGGTGGCGGTCGGCGGATACGGGCGCGGAACGCTCGCGCCGGGCTCCGACATCGATCTGCTGTTCGTGCTGCCCTACAAGCAGACCCCCTGGGGCGAGCAGATCGTCGAATACATTCTCTACGTCTTATGGGATCTCGGTCTCAAGGTCGGCCATGCGACCCGCAATCTCGACGAATGCATGCGGCTGTCGCGCACCGACGTCACCATACGCACCTCGATCCTGGAAGCGCGTTTCGTGACCGGCGACGAGGCGATCTACGAAGCGCTGGTCGCCCGGTTCGATGCTGAAGTGGTCAAGGACACGGGCGCGGAATATGTCCAGGCGAAGCTCGCCGAGCGCGACGAGCGGCACGCCAAGGGAGGCGAAAGCCGCTATCTGGTCGAGCCGAACGTGAAGGAAGGCAAAGGCGGCCTGCGCGATCTGCACACCCTGTTCTGGATCGGCAAGTACTACTATCGCGTGCCCACCGCCGAGGAGCTCGTGGGCAAGGGCGTGTTTACGCGCAAGGAGTTTCTCCAGTTCCGCAAGGCGGAGGATTTCCTCTGGGCGGTGCGCTGCCACATGCACTTCCTGACCGGCCGCGCCGAGGAAAGGCTGCATTTCGACATCCAGCGCGACATCGCAGAGCGTCTGGGCTACACCAGCCATCCTGGCCTTTCCGCCGTCGAGCGGTTCATGAAGCACTACTTCCTCACCGCCAAGACAGTGGGCGACCTGACCCGCATCTTCTGTGCGGCGCTCGAGGAGGAGCAGGCCAAGCACGTGCCCGGCTTCAACCGCATCTTCCTGAATTTCTCGAGGCGCAAGCGCAAGCTCGCCGGCACCGGCGACTTCATCGTCGACAATCACCGCATCAACATCGCAGACGAACAGGTGTTCGAGCGCGATCCGGTCAATCTGCTGCGGCTGTTCTGGCTCGCCGACAAGCACGGCCTCGAATTCCACCCTGACGCGCTGAAGCTGCTGACGCGTTCGCTCAAACTCGTCGACCGCAATCTGCGCCGCAACGAGGAAGCCAACCGGCTGTTCATGGACGTGCTGACCTCGGGCCGCAATCCGGAACTCAATCTCAGGCGCATGAACGAGGCCGGCCTGCTCGGCAAGCTCATACCCGATTTCAACAAGATCGTGGCGATGATGCAGTTCAATATGTACCACCATTACACCGTCGACGAGCATCTGATCCGCTGCGTGGGTGTTCTGGCCGAGATCGAGCATGGCGACGCCGAGGCCGTGCATCCGCTCTCGCACCTGCTGATGCCGTCGCTGCGGCCGCTGCGCGACATCCTCTACGTGGCCGTGCTCTTCCACGACATAGCCAAGGGGCGGCCGGAAGACCATTCGGAAGCCGGCGCCCGCATCGCTCGCAGGCTTTGCCCGCATATGGGGTTTTCCGCCGCCGATACCGAAACCATCGCATGGCTGATCGAGAACCATCTCGTCATGTCGATGACGGCGCAGACGCGCGACCTCAACGATCGCAAGACGATCCAGGATTTCGCCGACGTCGTGCAGTCGGTCGAGCGCCTGAAGCTGCTTCTGGTACTGACGGTCTGCGACATTCGCGGTGTCGGCCCCGGCGTATGGAACGGCTGGAAGGGCCAGCTCCTGCGCACGCTCTATTACGAGACCGAGCTGCAACTGACCGGTGGCTTCTCCGAGGTCACCCGCGCCCAGCGCGCGCAGGAAGCCCGCGCGATGCTGGAGGAGGCGCTGGCGGATTGGCCGGAGAAGGAACGCAAGCGCTATCTCGGCCTGCACTACGACAATTATCTGCTGACCGTCGACCTTGAGGACCAGGTCCGCCATGCAAACTTCATCCGCGAGACGGATGCGGCGGCGCGGAGGCTGGCGACGATGGTTCGCACGCACCAGTTCGAGGCGGTGACCGAGATCACCGTGCTGTCGCCCGACCACCCGCGCCTGCTTTCGGTGATCGCGGGCGCGTGCGCGGCCGCCGGCGCCAACATCGTCGACGCGCAGATTTTCACGACCGCTGACGGGCGTGCGCTCGATACGATCCTCATCAACCGCGAATTCGACATGGACGAAGACGAGCGCCGGCGCGCGCAGCGCGTCGGACGGCTGATCGAGGATGTGCTGTCCGGCAAGAGCTGGCTGCCCGAGATGATTGAGAAACGCACCAAGCCGAGGCGCGGCGCGAAAACGTTTCGGGTGCAGCCGCGCGCCGAAGTGCGCAACACGCTCTCCAACCGGTTCTCGGTCGTCGAGGTCAAGGGCCTCGACCGTCCGGGCCTGCTGTCGGAAATCACCGGCGCCATCTCGGACCTGTCGCTGGACATCGCCTCGGCGCATATCACCACCTTCGGCGAAAAGGTGATCGACACGTTCTACGTCACCGACCTGACCGGGCAGAAGATCGAGAACCCGACCCGCCAGGAGAACATCCGCAAGCGGCTGATCGCCGTGATGGACGGCAGCGACACAGTGCGCAACGGCAACGGCCGTGGCGCCGGATCGACGCCGAAAGCGGCGGCGGAATGAAATTGTGTTGACCGGCAGGACCTCCATCGAATGAGCCTCGTGAAGAAGTTCGCCACTGTCGGCTCGGGCACGATGCTCAGCCGCATCTTCGGCTTCGCCCGCGAAATGATGATGGCGGCGGCACTCGGCACCGGACCGGTGGCAGAAGCCTTCTATGCTGCATTCCAGTTCCCGAACACCTTCCGGCGGCTGTTCGCCGAGGGCGCGTTCAACGCCGCTTTCGTGCCGCTCTTCGCCAAGGAGATCGAGGCGAACGGCGTGGCCGGTGCCAAAAAGTTCTCCGAGGAGGTCTTCGGCGTCCTCTTCACCGTATTGCTGCTTCTGACCATCGCGATGGAACTGGCGATGCCTTTCGTCATCCGCTACGCGATCGCACCGGGCTTTGCGGACGATCCCGAAAAGCTGCTGCTGACGGTCGAGCTGGCGGCGATCATGTTCCCCTACCTCATCTGCATGTCGCTCGGCGCGATGATGGCCGGAATGCTCAATTCCCTCCATCGATACTTTGCGGCCGCTATCGCGCCGGTATTCCTGAACATCATCCTGGTCGGCATTCTCGTCGCCGCCTGGTATGGCGGCTATGACGGCCGCGAGGTCGGTCTGGCGCTCGGCTGGGGTGTCCTGGCCGCAGGCGTCGTCCAGCTTGGCATCGTCTTCTTCGCGGTGCGCCGTGCCGGTGTTTCCATCGGCTTTCGCCGGCCGCGGCTTACGCCCAGCGTAAAACGTCTTTTGTGGCTTGCCCTGCCCGCGGCCATCACCGGCGGCATCACGCAGATCAACACGCTTGTGGGCACGGCGATTGCCACGGGACAGGACGGTGCGGTTCCCTCGCTCAATCTTGCAGACCGCGTCTACCAGCTACCGCTCGGCATTGTCGGCGTGGCCGTCGGTGTGGTCCTGTTGCCCGAGCTCGCGCGTGCGCTGCGGGCCGGCAACCGCATCGAGGCGGCGAATCTGCAGAACCGTTCGGTCGAATTCACCCTGTTCCTCACGCTGCCCGCGGCAGCGGCCCTGTTCACAATCTCGGAACCCATCGTAAGGGTGCTTTACGAACGCGGCGCATTCCTGCCCGAAGACACGCTGGTCGTGTCCGAGGTGCTTGCGATCTTCGGCATCGGCCTGCCGGCATTCGTGTTGATCAAGGCGTTCACGCCCGGCTATTTCGCGCGGGAAGACACAAGAACCCCCATGATCTTCGCGGGCATTTCCGTCGCGGTGAACATATCGGTCGCGCTTCTGCTGTTCCCGTCCATGGGCGCGCCAGGCATCGCTACCGCGTCTGCGGTTGCCGGCTGGATAAACGCGACGCTCCTTTTCACCGTGCTCGTCCGTCGCGGCCAGTGGGGTAGCGATGCCGGACTCATGAAGCGCGCGCCCCGAATTCTCATTGCCGCTGCGCTGATGGCCGGTGCGATCCATCTCGCTGTCAGCTACATGCAGCCGCAATTCGCCCCGGAAACGCCGTTCTACGTTCAGGCAGCGGCGCTCGCCGCCGTCGTGGCGGGCGGCATGTCCTTCTATTTCGCCGCCGTTTTCGGACTGGGCGGAGCCGATATGGGCATGATCCGCCGCAACGTGAAGCGGAAGCAAGCTACAGCGCCAGACGACGACCCGAACAATGACCCCGCGTGAGGCTTGATCCGTGAGGCGCGCTCGGCCATAAGCGCGCGTCTCGCGTTGCTACAACGCGGTTCAAGGGCGAAGCCGGCGTCTTCCGGTTCACCTCAGACGGCCCTCCACAAGCCAGGAAAAACAAAATGTCCGAATTCAAGCCCCTTGTCTTCTCCGGCGTTCAACCGACCGGAAACCTGCATCTCGGCAACTATCTCGGCGCGATCCGCAAATTCGTCGCGCTGCAGGAAAGCCACGACTGCATCTATTGCGTCGTCGACCTGCATTCGATCACCGCGCAGCTGGTCCACGACGACCTGCCCGGCCAGACCCGGTCGATCACCGCGGCCTTCCTGGCGGCCGGCATCGACCCTACGAAGCACATCGTCTTCAACCAGAGCCGGGTGCGGCAGCACGCCGAACTCGCCTGGGTCTTCAACTGCGTCGCCCGCATCGGCTGGATGAACCGCATGACCCAGTTCAAGGACAAGGCGGGCAAGGATCGCGAGAACGCCTCACTAGGCCTTCTGGCCTATCCCAGCCTGATGGCGGCGGACATCCTCGTCTACCGCGCCACGCATGTGCCGGTGGGCGACGACCAGAAGCAGCATCTGGAGCTGACGCGCGACATCGCCGCCAAGTTCAACAACGACTTCTCGGCCAAGATCGGCGACCTCGGCCTCGGCGTCGAGATGGAGGTGGGCGAAGAGACGGTGAACGGTTTCTTCCCATTGACCGAACCGCTGATCGAGGGGCCCGCGACGCGCGTGATGAGCCTGCGCGACGGCTCGAAGAAGATGTCGAAGTCCGATCCGTCGGATCTGTCGCGCATCAACCTGACCGACGATGCCGACGCGATCTCGAAGAAGATCAAGAAGGCCAAGACCGATCCCGCGCCGCTGCCGTCCGAGCTCGACGGTCTGAAGGAGCGCCCGGAGGCCGAAAATCTCGTCGGTATCTATGCAGCGCTGGCCGACAGGAGCCGCGAGGCGGTAATCGCCGAATTCGGCGGGCAGCAATTCTCGGTCTTCAAGCCGGCGCTTGCCGACCTGGCCGTCGACAAGCTCGCACCGATCGCTGCCGAAATGCGCCGCATCTCGGCCGACACGACCTATGTCGACGGTGTGCTGCGGGACGGCGCCGAACGTGCCGAGGTGATCGCGGAAGCCACCATGAAGGGCGTGCGCGAGATCGTAGGCCTGCTCAACGACTGACGGGGTGCGGTCGTTTCCCCGGACGCGACCGCTTGCCCGCCGCCGCGTCCGATGGCAGATTGCGCCGTCGGCAACGGGTGCCGGGTCGGGAGATTAGATGGTTTCCAAACGTCTGAGCCGTGAAGCCGGTCACCGGCGAAAATTCCTCACCATCGCCGATGAAACGCCGGAATCGGAGCGCGCCATAGCCTATGCGGCGCGGCGTGCGCAGTCGACCAACGGTACCCTGGTGCTTCTCTATGTGGTCGAACCGGGTGATTTCCAGCACTGGCTCGGCGTCGAGCAGATCATGCGCGAAGAGTCCAATGCGGCGGCCGCTGCGGTGCTCGACGCCCAGGCGGTCAAGGTGCGCGAGCGGATCGGTATCGAGCCGGAGCTCGTCATCCGCGAGGGGACGCCGACGGAGGAGATCCACAAGCTGATCGAGGAGGACCAGGACATCGCGATCCTGGTGCTGGCAGCCGGCGGGGCGAAGGAAGGGCCGGGGCCGCTGGTCGCCTCCGTCGCGGGCAAGGGGGCTGCGTTCCCGATCCCGGTGACCGTGGTGCCGATGAGCCTGTCCGACGAGGATATCGAAAGCCTCGCCTGATCCTTTGCGGGAGATTGCGCGCCGGCCCGCCGCTCACCATATGAAGGCCGATTGGTGCTTGCAGTTCGCAGCCGGTAAGACTATTTAGAATTATTCCAAACTATATGAACGGAGAACGCCGATGTTCATCCAGACCGAAGCCACGCCCAATCCTGCAACGTTGAAGTTCCTGCCGGGCAAGGTCGTGCTCGAGGAAGGCACGGCGGATTTCCGCGACGCCGATTCGGCGGCCGCTGCATCAGCGCTTGCCGGTGGCCTGTTCGCGGTGCCCGGCGTCGTCGGTGTCTTCTTCGGCTACGATTTCGTGACCGTCACCAAATCCGACGAGCATGACTGGCAGCACCTGAAGCCTGCCATCCTGGGCACGATCATGGAGCATTTCATGTCCGGTCAGCCGGTCATGGCTTCGCTGAACGCCGCAGCGGAAGGGCGCGCCGCAAGCGTCGGCGAGGAGTTCTACGATAAGGAGGACGAGGAGATCGTCCTGACCATCAAGGAACTGCTCGACACGCGGGTTCGTCCGGCCGTGGCGCAGGATGGCGGCGACATCACGTTCCGCGGCTACGAGAACGGCACGGTCTTCCTGCACATGAAGGGTGCGTGCGCCGGCTGCCCGTCGTCGACCGCGACGCTCAAGCACGGCATCCAGAACCTGTTGCGCCATTTCGTGCCCGAAGTGCAGCAGGTCGAGCAGATTTCCTGAACGCCGCTCGATAAGTCGCTCAGCGGAGCGATCTGTCGGTGAATAACAAAAAACCGGGCTCGCGCCCGGTTTTCTGCATTGGGACGTCAGTGTTGCCTAGACGGTCCGCCTTATTTCACGATTACCTTCGCGCCGACGTCGGCGCGCTCGTAGAGGTCGATGACGTCCTGATTGATCATCCGGATGCAGCCGGACGACATCGCCTTGCCGATCGAGTTCCATTCCGGCGTGCCGTGCAGCCGGTAACCGGTGTCGCCACCCTTGTTGAAGAGATAGAGGGCGCGCGCGCCGAGCGGGTTGCTGAGGCCGCCCGGCTGTCCGCCGCGCCACTTGGCGAGCTCGGGCTGGCGACCGATCATAGCTGCCGGCGGCGTCCACGTCGGCCACTCGCGCTTCATCGCGACGCGCGCCGTACCGTTCCACTCGAAGCCCTCGCGGCCGACACCGATGCCGTAGCGCATCGCCTTGCCGTCGCCCATCACGAAATAAAGGAACTTTTCGCCGGTATCGACGATGATCGTGCCGGGCTTCTCGCTGGTATCGTACTTGACGATCTGCCGGTGGTACTGCCTCGGCACCTTGTTGATCGGAATCTGCGGAAGCTGGTAGCCGGAGTCTTTCTTGGCGCCGTATTCCGAGGTGAAGATCGTCCCCCCGGTGCTGCATCCCGCAAGCGCGGTTGCAGCCCCAAGCGCCGCAACGATGAAAAGCGTCTTCAATCGCATATCAGATACTCAAACCCCCACAGTCAGCTTGTTGCCCGATTCGAGCCGTATTTCTGCCATGGTCTGTTTGGCTTACCCAGCGGCGTTTGCCAAGTCTCCGATGGCTGCACGGATGGGTTGAGCTGCCGCTTACTGCGGGCCTATGGCAAATGAGCAACAATCTCACGGCTTCGTGAAGAAGACAGATACCGCTGTGCTCACCCAAACGAGGAGGGCATAGCTAAAAGGAGGTCCCAGATGAACGTTTCTGCCGCCGCCCGGCGCTCCGGCCTTCCGGCAAAGACCATTCGTTACTATGAGGACGTCGGCTTGTTGAAACCCGACAGGTCCGCAAACGGCTACCGCGATTATTCCGGCGAAGACGTGCACCGGCTGGCTTTCCTGAAGCGCGCCCGGGGACTCGGGTTCTCGATCGAGGAATGCCGGCAGCTCATGGCGCTCTACCGTGACCGCAGCCGCGCCAGCCACGACGTGCGCGAGATCGCGGTTGCGCATGTGGCGGCGATCGAGGAGAAGATGCGCGAGCTGGAATCGATGCGTCGCACACTCAACCGGTTGATCACGGCCTGCCATGGCGACGACCGGCCCGATTGCCCGATTCTCGACGATATGGCGGGAGCGTTGCAGGATACGCGCGCCTGACGGTTCAACGCCGGCGCCTTTGATGGCATTCTCGCTCCATGCCGATCATCTCTCCGATTCTCGTCAATCCCCTGGCCGACGGGCGCCAGTCCGAGCGCGCCATGGTGGTGCG
>JAEWFU010000098.1 GCA_023388675.1 Pseudomonadota bacterium
GCGACAGATGCGGTCGCCCCCACGGCGGACTTGATCTGCGTGGTGTCGGCCGTCAGCCGCGAGACGATCTCGCCGGACTGCACCGTATCGAAGAAACCGGGCGAGAGACGTGTGACATGCGCGAAGACGTCGCGGCGTATGTCGGAAACGACCCGCTCGCCCAGCGTGATGACGAAGTAGTATCGGGCAGCCGATGCCAGTGCCAGAATACCCGCAAGCACCGCCAGCATGGAGAAGTAATTGGCGATCAGGGCGGAATCGGAATCGCTGAAACCGAAGTCGATCATGCGCCGTACGGCGATCGGCAGCGTCAGCGTTGTCAGCGCAGCAGCGAACAGCGATATGACCGCCCCGACCACCAGACGGCGATAGGGCAGAATATAGGGAAAAAGCCGTCTCAGCGGTTGCAGCGAGCGGCTGCGCTCTCCCTTTTCCGAAATCAGATCCGCCATCAGCCCTTTCCTGTCGCCGCCCCGGGGCGAATTTGCCGGCCAGCCGGCCTTGTGGTTTTCCGCCGGCTCATGTATAGGCCAGCCCGACCGTTTTTGGAGCCGCGGCCTTTCCATAGCTGCGGCTTCAGGTTTTGATAGTGGGCGCATCGCCGCAGCGTAGCGCCGCGCGACAGCCCCGAAAGCCAGGACGACACCGATGAAAGCCGATATCCATCCCGACTACCACACCATCAAGGTCGTCATGACCGATGGCACCGAATACACGACCCGCTCGACCTGGGGCAAGGAAGGGGACACGATGAACCTCGACATCGACCCGACCACGCACCCGGCCTGGACTGGTGGCCAGCAGACGCTGCTCGACCGCGGCGGCCGCCTTTCCAAGTTCAAGAAGCGCTACGAAGGTCTCGGCATCTGAGCATGAACCCGAAAAGTCGCAGACTTTCCGGATAAGTTCATGCTTCGCTTCAGGCCTTGCGCCAGATCAAGCTGAATCGAAGAACCCGCCGCAAGGCGGGTTTTTTGTTGCCGGCGGAACTCCCCGCTCATGCGCAAGTTGTTCACGACAGAACCGTTCGGAGACGCATGATGAGATATTCCGACATGGGTGCCGGCATTGCCATTGGCATTGCCGTGGGCGTCGCCATTGGCATCGCCATGGACAATCTCGCTATCGGCATCGCCATAGGCGTCGCACTGGGGGCCGCACTTGGCGGCGCGTGGGCGCAGAACAAGAATCACGACCGGTGACGGGTGGGTGGAAAGCCGCCACGCGCGATCGGCCGAAGCCCTGCCTTCATCCATGGCCTGCGACCTTCGAGGCTCGCTACGCTCGCACCTCAGGATGAGGACTGTCGTGCATCGCTCCCGTAAGCTCGTGGGCTCGAGGAGTGTTCTGCTGAAGTTCATCGAGCCCACGACATCATGGGTTCGACAACCAACTTCCCTCATCCTGAGGTGCGAGCGCAGCGAGCCTCGAAGGACGCACCAGATACGAATCAATCCTTCCGGTCGGAATGGCCGAGATCGCGCTCCGGCCATACGCGGTCGCGTACAAGCTGCTTCAGCACCTTGGCTTCGGGAAAGCCGCCGTCGCGCTTGCGCTCCCATATCAGCTCGCCGTCGAGCACGATCTCGAACGCACCGCCAGTGCCCGGCACCAGCGCCACCTCGGCGATGTCCGCACCGAAAGTGGACAGCAGCTCCTGCGCCATCCAGGCCGCGCGCAGCAACCAATGGCACTGCGTGCAGTAGGTAATCGCGATGCGCGGGCGCGGTGCCCCGCCTGATCCGACCGTCATGCCGCGCTCAGCTTGGCCAGCGTCTCGTCGTCGACCTCGAAGTTGGCGTAGACGTTCTGCACGTCATCGTCGTCTTCCAGCGTCGCGATCAGCTTAAGGATCGACTGCGCGCGGTCCTCGTCCACCGGTGTCGACGTCTGCGGCTTCCAGATCGTCTTGACCGATTCCGCCTCACCCAGGCTCTTCTCCAGCGCCGAGGTCACGTCGCCGATGTCCTCGAAGGCGCAAATGATGATGTGGCCGTTCTCGTCGGACTGCACGTCGTCCGCGCCCGCCTCGATCGCCGCTTCCATGACCGTGTCCGCGTCGCCGTCGACTGCGCCATAGACGATCTCGCCGACCCGGTCGAACATGAAGGAGACCGAACCCGTCTCGCCCATCGCCCCGCCGGCCTTGGTGAAGGCCGCGCGCACGTTGGATGCGGAGCGGTTGCGGTTGTCGGTAAGCGCCTCGACGATGACTGCCACGCCGCCGGGGCCGTAGCCCTCGTAGCGCACTTCGTCGTAGTTCTCCGCGTCGCCGCCGGACGCCTTGTTGATGGCGCGCTGGATGTTGTCCTTCGGCATCGACTGTGCCTTGGCGTTCTGCACTGCAAGCCGCAGGCGCGGGTTCATGTCGGGGTCTGGCGCGCCCATCTTGGCGGCGACGGTGATCTCACGCGCGAGCTTGGAAAACATCTTCGAACGGACCGCATCCTGCCGGCCCTTGCGATGCATGATGTTCTTGAACTGTGAATGACCTGCCATAACACCCCTATGCGGACTTCTTCGCAATGTCGTTGAATGGCGCGCCTTATAGTGAAAAGCCCGCCGAACGTCCAGAAAAAGCCGGCTGCCGGCTCGGCGCATGAACCATGCCTGCGTGCAGATTCTCCTTGCCGTGCGCAGGTCCGGCCCGAAACTGCTTCTCGGGGGCTTGGAGGACGACAATGATGACCGAGCAAGGGGACAGCTATTTCAATCCTGCAAACAACACGCGGCTCGTGTTCACCGAACTGCCGAAGGACAATGGCGGCGTCAGGCTGGTCATGGACTGGTTTGCAGGCCCGGGAGAAACGCTGCCGAACACGCGCCATTATCACGCCGGTCCGGCGGACTTCGCCTCGGAACGCTTCGACCTCCTTGCCGGCAGCGCCGTCTACTGGATCGGTGATACGGAACTCCGCGCCAACGCGCCCCATAGCTTCGACATCCCGTGCAACACGGTTCACGTCCATCCCCGCAATATCGGAAGCGGCGAAATGCATGTGCGCCAGACGGTGACGACACCCCAGCCGGACCTGCACAATCTCCAGCGTGCGCAACACTTCTTCGAGACGCTGGTTGCGCTGGGACAACAGGGTAAAACCGATCGCGAATGCAACTTCACCAACCGCCTCCAATCGGCATTGACGGTGAAAGAAACGCTGCTGGATCCGACATGGCTCGCCGACCAGCCGCAGGCGCTGCAGCGCGCGAGCCTTGGCCTTGCCGCAACCCTTGCCCTGACGCTCGGTTACAAGGCGCGTCATCAGCCGGCGAAGGAGCAGGCTGCCGCACAGACCCCATAGCGCCTCGCACAATCGTGAAGCCGGGCATCGGCCGTTTCGCTTAACCTGCCGGCAACGCTTGAAGTCGGGAGAACCACCATGCGCCTGGTCCGCCGCCTCGCCCTCGCCGCAGCCATGCTTGCCGGGGTTCCCGCGGACGCCCTCGCCCAGGATCAGGCAGAACCACCGCCGAGCAGGTGCGTCGCCATCGCCGAAGCGCTCCCTCAGGTCACCTACGCCAGCTTCACCCCCGCGCAGACCTTCGTCGACGGCGATGTGACCATCACCTATGCCGGCCACTCGACCTATGTGATCGAGACACCGGGCGGCGTGCGCATCGCCACCGACTTCTCCGGCTATTATGGTTCGGAACCTCTGCCGCGCATCGTCACGATGAACAAGGCTCACCGTACCCACTTTACGGAAAGTCCGGATCCGGGCATCGAATACGTGCTCCGCGGCTGGAACCCGGAAGGCGGGCCGGCCCGCCACGCCGTTGTCGTCGACGACGTCTACGTCCGCAACGTGCCCACCGACATCCGCTCATGGGGCGGCATGGAGGCGGATGGCAATTCGATCTTCATCTTCGAGGTGGCTGGGCTCTGCATCGGCCATCTCGGCCACTTGCACCACAGGCTGGAGGACGCGCATTACGGCGCGATCGGGCGTCTGGACATATTGATGGTGCCGATCGATGGCGGCCTTACCCTGTCGGTCGGCGCGATGAGCGAGATCGCAACAAGGCTGTTTTCCTCGCTCATCCTGCCGATGCACCGCCATGCGACGCCGATGGCCGAATTCACCGGCCGCATGGGCGAAACCTTCGACGTCCGCTACGCCGAGGAAGCATCCTTCAGCGTCTCGCTGCGCAGCCTGCCCTCGCGCCCCACCATTCTGGTGCTGGAGGGCGTGTGACGCGGCATCAATGCGCCGCGTCGGTTCCGGCAGCCTTGTCCAGCGTGCGCTTGCGCCGCGCCAGCATGTTGAGGCCTTCGACCAGCGCCGAGAAGCCCATGGCGGCGTAGATGTAGCCCTTGGGCACATGGAAGCCCATGCCGTCGGCGATCAGCGTCATGCCGATCATCAGCAGGAAGGCCAGCGCCAGCATCACGATGGTCGGATTCTTCTCGATGAAGCGCGACAGCGGATTGACCGCCACCAGCATCACCGTAACCGCGACGATGACGGCGATGTACATGATGGCGATTTCGTCGGTCATGCCGACCGCGGTGATGATCGAGTCGATCGAGAAGACAAGGTCCAGAAGCAGGATCTGAAAGATTGCGCCGGCAAGCGATATCTGGATCGTCTGTCCGAGCATGTTCTCCTTGCCATCGTCGTGATCGACGGAGTGATGGATTTCCTTGGTGGCTTTCCACACGAGGAACAGACCGCCGGCGATCAGGATCAGGTCGCGCCATGAGAATGGATGGTCGAACAGCACGAACAGCGGATTGGTGAGCTGGACGATCCATGCGACTGTGGCGAGCAGCAGGAGACGCATGATCAGTGCACCGCCGATACCGATCCGCCGCGCCCTGACCCGGTACTCTTCCGGGAGCTTGTTGGTCAGGATCGAAATGAAGATCAGGTTGTCGATGCCCAGCACCACTTCGAGCACGACCAGCGTGACGAGTGCGACCCAGGCGGTCGGGTCTGAGAGCCAGTCGAAATGTCCGGCGAAGAACTCGATCATTGGTGTCCCCGACTGTGGAGTTAACGGAAAGATTGAGAGAATTAGGCGCCCCTGCGCCCCGGCGTCAACCGCCGCGGCGCTTGCCTCAAATCCGCAAGCGCCGGTTTGGTTCCCGACCGGTTACCAGAATGAAGGCACCGTCTCCTCGAGACGTGGCCCCAGCCGCAGCGGCGCGATCCGCTCGGCAAGCCCGGTGCGGTCGGAAATGTCGAGGCCGACGCCGCAGATCGTCGCCGGCCCGCTTGCCGCCTCGAACCGGCCCTTCGGCACCTTGGAAAGGAACCGGTTCAACGGTTCCTCCTTGTCCATGCCCAGCGAGGAATCGTAGTCACCGCACATGCCGGCGTCGGTCAGGTAGCCGGTGCCACCGTTGAGTATCTGGTGATCGGCCGTCGGCTGGTGCGTATGAGTGCCCACCACGAGGCTGGCGCGGCCATCGACGAAATGCGCGAAGCACATTTTTTCCGAGGTCGCCTCCGCATGGAAGTCGATCACCACCGCGTCCGCCTGCTCGCCCAGCGGGCAGGCGGAAAGCTCCCTCTCGCCCGCCTGGAACGGATCGTCGAGCTCGGGATGCATGAAGACCCGGCCCATGATGTTGGTCACGAATACGCGCGCCCCGTTGCGGGCTTCGTAGAGG
>JAEWFU010000214.1 GCA_023388675.1 Pseudomonadota bacterium
AACATCCCCGCCATCCAGATCGAGGCGGTCGAAGGAGACCGGGTGGTCTCGCGTCATGCCGCCGTAGTCGGCAAGATCGACCGCCAGACGCCGATCCTCAATTCGAAGATCCACGAGATCATCATCAACCCGTACTGGAACGCGCCCGAATCGATCGTGCGCCGCGACATCATTCCGCTGATGCGCAAGAATCCGCAGTATCTGACCGAAAACAACATCCGCATCCTCGGCCCCAATGGCGAGGTCGATCCGATGACCATCGACTGGTCGACGGAGGAGGCGGCGAAGCTCCGCTTCCGCCAGGATCCGGGGAAGATCAACGCCATGGCGTCGGTGAAGATCAATTTCCCCAACCCGCATGCGGTCTACATGCACGATACGCCGCAGCAGAGCCTGTTCAACGAACTCGAACGCTTCCACTCGTCGGGTTGCGTGCGCGTCCAGAACGTGCGCGACCTCGTCACCTGGCTGCTGCGCGACACGGCGGGCTGGGACAGGCGTCATATCGAGCAGACGATCCAGAACGATTCGGATGTGCCCGTGGCGCTGACGAACCCCGTGCCGGTGTACTTCACCTACATTTCGGCCTGGGCGAGCGATGGCGGTGTCGCCCATTTCCGCGACGACATCTACGGCCGTGACGGTGTCGAGGAGCTCCAGCTCTCCACGCTCTGATCGCCGCAAGCACAACAAAATTGAAGGCCGCCTCTAGGGCGGCCTTCGTCTTTTGCGGGACGGCGCAAAGCGGCGATCAAAATTCGCGCGCCGGACATGGAAGCCCTGGGGGAAGTGTGTTAATGCGCCCGCGATCTCCCCGACGAGCGAAGGACTGAGCCATGGCCCTTGACCCCGCAGCAGCGACCGATGCGTCCGCATTTTTCACCGAGCCGCTCGAATCCCGCGACCCGGAAATCTTCGGCGCCATCCGCAAGGAGCTAGGTCGCCAGCGTGACGAGATCGAGTTGATCGCCTCCGAGAATATCGTCTCCCGCGCCGTTCTGGAGGCGCAGGGTTCGATTATGACCAACAAATATGCGGAAGGGTATCCTGGCAAGCGCTACTACGGCGGCTGCCAGTTCGTGGACATCGCCGAGGAACTGGCGATCGAGCGGGCCAAGAAGCTGTTTTCCTGCAACTTCGCCAATGTGCAGCCGAATTCGGGCTCGCAGATGAACCAGGCGGTGTTCCTGGCGCTGCTGCAGCCGGGCGACACCTTCATGGGGCTGGACCTCAACTCGGGCGGCCACCTGACGCACGGCTCGCCGGTCAACATGTCCGGCAAGTGGTTCAACGTCGTCTCCTACGGCGTGCGCGAGGATGACCACCTGCTCGACATGGACGCGATCGAGAAGCAGGCACACGAGACGAAGCCGAAGCTTATCCTCGCCGGCGGCACCGCCTATTCGCGCACCTGGGACTGGAAGCGCTTCCGCGAAATCGCAGACAGCGTCGGCGCCTGGCTGATGGTCGACATGGCCCACATCGCGGGCCTGGTTGCCGGCGGCGTGCATCCGTCGCCGATCCCGCACGCCCACGTCGTCACCACGACGACGCACAAGTCGCTGCGCGGCCCGCGCGGCGGCATGATCCTCACCAATGACGAGGACATCGCCAAGAAGATCAACTCTGCCGTCTTCCCCGGCCTCCAGGGCGGACCGCTGATGCATGTCATCGCCGCCAAGGCGGTGGCCTTCCGCGAGGCGCTGCAGCCGGAATTCAGCGCCTATGCGCAGAATGTCGTCACCAACGCCAAGGCGCTTGCCGCAAGCCTGCAGGAAACCGGGCTCGACATCGTTTCGGGCGGCACCGACAACCATTTGATGCTGGTCGACCTGCGGCCGAAGAACGCGACCGGCAAGCGTGCGGAAGCCGCACTGGGCCGCGCCCATGTCACCTGCAATAAGAACGGCATCCCGTTCGATCCCGAAAAGCCGTTCGTGACCTCGGGCGTGCGCCTCGGCACGCCTGCCGGCACCACGCGCGGTTTCGGCGCCGCCGAGTTCCGAGAGATCGGCAAGCTGATCGCCGAGGTGCTGGACGGGCTGAAGGTTGCCAACTCGGACGAAGGCAACGCTTCGGTCGAGGCCGCGGTGCGCAAGAAGGTGGAAGCGCTGTGTGAACGCTTCCCGCTCTACCCGTATCTGGGGTAAGCAGTCCGGCGAGACAGATTCGCGGGATCGATAAGCTATGCGCTGCCCCTACTGCCAGTCCGAAGACACGCAGGTGAAGGATTCACGCCCCGCCGAAGACGGGGCGGCGATCCGCCGCCGCCGCGTCTGCCCCGATTGCGGCGGCCGCTTCACCACCTTCGAGCGCGTGCAGTTGCGCGACCTCGTGGTGTTGAAGAAGTCGGGCCGCAAGGTTCCGTTCGACCGCGACAAGCTGCTGCGCTCCGTCGAAATCGCCGTGCGCAAGCGCAATGTCGACCCGGAGCGGATCGATCGCGCCGTCAGCGGCATCGTGCGCCAGCTCGAGAGCTCCGGCGAAAGCGAGGTGGTTTCGGGCGAGATCGGCCGCCTCGTCATGGAGGCCTTGAAGTCGATAGACGACGTTGCCTATGTGCGCTTCGCATCGGTCTACCGCAATTTCCGCGAGGCCAAGGATTTCCACGACGTGCTCGGCGAGTTGCGGGGCGACGAAGACGAGGAGTAGGCGGCGATGGCGGC
>JAEWFU010000270.1 GCA_023388675.1 Pseudomonadota bacterium
GCCGCACGAACCATAGAGGCAACATGGAAAACCGCAGGAACCTTACTCAGCAAATTCCACCCAGACGAATGCCAGAGCTATCTCGTCAACGCCGGATATGCTTCAACATGAGATCATCAGACTCTAAGGCCGGTTTACTCGGCCGCGGAAAGCATCTTGCGGCAGCGTGTCAGCACGGTTCTAAGGCTTGCCGGCTTCACCGGCTTGTTGATGACGGTGACGTTCATCCGTGCCGCTGCCTCGCGCACTTCATGCGAGCGGTCGGCGGTGACGAGCACGGCCGGCGTTTCGACACCATAGGCATCGCGCAGCTTGGCGATCAGGTCGAGCCCGTTTTTACCGCCGTCGAGATGGTAGTCTGCCAGTATGATGTCTGGCCGCGGCATAGTTCCGAATGCCGGCAAGTCCGAGGAGCCGGATGCCGTCTCGACCCGGCAACCCCAGCCTTCCAGCAACAGCCGCATGCCACTGATGATTGCCGCGTCGTTGTCGATGCACAGCACGCTTACCCCGTCGAGCATCACGTTGTGACGCACGGCAGCGCGGACCTCGCTGACGAGTTCGATATTGTGCGCGTCCACCTTGGGCAGGATAACGGAGAAGCGCGTGCCTGCGCCCTTGCGCGACTGTAGCTGGATTTCGAGGCGCAGCACGCGCGCGATGCGGTCGACGATGGAGAGACCCAGACCGAGCCCCTGCGCTTCCTTCGCGCCATCCTCAAGCCTAGTGAACTCACGGAATACGGTATTCAGCTTGTCGTCGTCGATGCCGATACCGGTATCCCAAACCTGCAGCTCGAGCAGTTCGCCGCGCCGGCGCACGCCGACCAGCACGCGTCCCTTGCGTGTGTATTTGATTGCGTTCGAGACAAGGTTCTGCACCAGCCGGCGGAACAGGTTGCGATCGGTGTTAACGGCAAGTGCCGACGGAACGATGATGAGTTCCAGCCCCTTTGCGGCGGCTAGCGGCTGGAAATCGGTCTCTACCTGGCGGAGCAGGCCGTCGAGCTTGAATATGGTGTCCACCGGTTTCAAGGCACCGGTATCGAGCCGCGAAATGTCGAGCACGGCGCCGAGAATGGACTCGACCGATTCCAGCGAGGATTCGATGTTGTGGACGGCGTCGCCCACCTTGCCGTCGCCGACGGTTTCCATCAGCGCCGCGCAGTAAAGCCGCGCTGCATTGAGCGGTTGCAGGATGTCGTGCCCGGCGGCGGCCAGAAAGCGCGTCTTGCCCAGGTTGGCCTCCTCGGCCAGCATCTGTGCGAGGGCAAGTTCTTCGTTCACCCGCGTCAGTTCCGCCGTTCGGTTGGCGACGCGCTGCTCCAGTGTTTCGTTGACGCGCTTGAGCGCGAGATCGGCCTGAACGCGCGCCGTGATGTCGGTATAGGTCGCGACGATGCCGCCGTCCGGCATCGGGTTGGTGCGCAGCTCGATTATGCGGCCCGAACGCTGGAGCTCGATCGACCACACTTCGCCGAACCATGTCATCCGGTTCAGCGTCTGATATTCGGAGCCGGCGGGAATGTCGCCGCGATCGGCCAGGTAGCGCAGCACCTGGTGCAGCGAGACGCCGACGCGACCCATTTCGTCGGGCAGGTCGAACAACGCGCGGAACTGCCGGTTCCAGCAGGTCAGTCCGAAATCGCGGTCGAAGACGGTGACGCCTTCCTCCATCTGGTCGAGCGCCGTCTGGAGCAGGTCGCGGTTCTGTTGCAGCGCTTCGGTCGCATCGTCGAGCAGGCGCAGCGTGCCGCGCGAATTGCTGTCGTTGCGCTGGAACAGAAGCGACAGGATGAGCCGCGCAGAAGAAGAACCGACCGCGCTGGTGAGAAGCTGTTCGGAGAAGCGGATCACGGCCATGCTGGCGAGCTCGTTGCCGTTGATCGCGCGGCCTTCCTTTGCCTCGAGATTCTGGAATGAACGCTCGGTGCGCTCGACACCGAGGTAGCGGGAGATCGTGTCCTTGAGGTCGTTGACGGTGACGGCGGTGCGGAAACGGCGCAGGTTCGGCATCGGCCCCGCATCGCGCGGCACGAACAATGCGCCCTGGATTCGCTCCAGCGGTCGTGCCGCGCGCGACAGGGAGCCGAGCACGAAGAACAGCGTGTTGACCGAGAGGCTCCAGATCACCCCGTGATTGAGTGGTTCACCCACCGTTCCGAAGAGGGCCTGCGGCCGCAGTGCTTCCATGCCGAAGAGCCCGATGCGGAGGATTTCCGTATCCGGCGGCGCAAGCGATGGAAACAGCAGCGTGTACGCCCACACGGCGATGCCCGTCGACATGCCCATCACCGCGCCGCGCCCGTTGGCCCCGCGCCAGATCAGGCCTCCGATGAAGGCCGGCGCGAACTGGGCTATCGCTGCGAACGAAATCAGGCCGATCGAGGCAAGCCGCGTGTTGGTCGTGGTCTCGCGATAATAAAGGAACGCGGCGAACAGGATGACGAAGATTGCCGCGCGGCGGACGTTGAGGATGACCTGCGACCAGTCCTCGCGGTCCGGCTGGCGCGACTTGAGCAGGCGCCTCATGACGAGCGGGATCACCAGGTCGTTGGAGATCATGATCGACAGCGCCACGCTTGCTACGATCACCATTGCCGTTGCCGCCGACAGCCCGCCGATGAAGGCGAATACCGCCAGCGCGTTCTGGCCGTATTGTAGCGGCAGCGAGACGACGTAGAGGTCGGAATTCGCGTCTGCGGGCATGACCGCCAAGCCGGCGAAAGCGATCGGAACGACGAAAAGGTTGATGGCCACGAGGTAGAGCGGGAACATCCAGCTCGCCTTGCGCAGTTCCTCCTCGGAGCGGTTCTCTACGACGGTTACGTAGAACTGACGCGGCAGCATGATGATCGCCAGGCCTGATAGAACCGTCATGACGATCCAGGTGGGAAGCGACGTGTTGTAGTCGAACGCGCTTTGCACCTGGGGGTTCGCGACGACGGTTGCGATCAGCTCGGCCGGGCTGCCCAGCAGGATGAAGGTGACGGCGATGCCTACGGCGAGAAAGGCCGCCAGCTTGACCAGCGACTCCACCGCCACTGCAAGGATCAGGCCGTCCTGATGTTCCGTGGCATCCGCATGCCGGGTGCCGAAGAGGATGGCGAACATGGCAAGCAGCAGCGCGACCGCGAGCGAGATGTCGCCGATGAAGAGATCGACCGCCGGGGGTGCGCCGTTGTAGTGCTCGACCATCAGGCTGACCGAGCCGGAGATCGCCTTCAACTGCAGGGCGATATACGGGACCGTGCCGAACATCGCGATGACGGTTGCGATGCCGGCAACGGTGAAGCTTTTGCCATAGCGTGCGCCGAGGAAGTCGGCGATCGACGTGATCTTCTCGGATTTGGCGAGCCGGATGATCCGAGTCAGGAACGGGTAGCCGAACAGGAAGACCAGAATCGGGCCGATATAGATGGTCAGGAATTCGAAGCCGCGTTCGCTTGCCAGGCCGACAGAGCCGAAGAACGTCCACGAGGTACAGTAGATCGCCAGGCTGAAGGCGTAGATATAGGGTCTGGCCCGGCCAGGACCGTGGGTCGCGGCGCGCCGGTCCCCGATGCTCGCGATCGCGAACAACAGCGTCACGTAGGCGATCGCCACGATGATGATGACCCAGCCCCGCACCTGCCGTTCAACCTCCCATGCAGCTGGTGACGTATATCCAGCATGAGGCAACCACAGCTTAGCAAGGCTGTCTATTGATCTTACGGCGTGATGCGAAGTTGCACATCGTTGCAGCAATCGCGCATTACCGCTTATCGCGAGCGCACTTTTTGCTATGGTCGAGACGGCCGGCCTTGAGCGGGCTCTCGATTCGACCACGAATCCATTCTCCAGGAGGGACGGATGATCAAGGAATTCCAGGAGTTTATCGCCAAGGGCAATGTCATGGACCTTGCCGTCGGCGTCATCATCGGCGGCGCGTTCGGCCTCATCGTGTCATCGCTGGTAGACGACATCATCATGCCGATCGTGGGGGCGATCTTCGGCGGGTTCGACTTTTCCAACTACTTCCTGCCGCTGTCGTCAGA
>JAEWFU010000521.1 GCA_023388675.1 Pseudomonadota bacterium
TCGCATGTCGACGGCCGCGTGTTCGAGATGAGCCCTGAACGTTCCATCGAGATACAGGGTCTGCTCGATTCCGACATCCAGATGCAGCTCGACGAGTGCGTGGCGCTTCCCGCCTCCGAAAACGAGATCGAGCGCGGCATGGAACTGTCGCTGCGCTGGGCGGAGCGTTGCAAGACCGCTTTCGGCGACCAGCCGGCGAGGGCGATGTTCGGCATCGTGCAGGGCGGCGACGTGCCCGCGCTGCGTGAACGCTCCGCGCTCGCGCTCAAGGCAATGGACCTGAAGGGGTATGCGGTCGGCGGCCTTGCAGTGGGCGAGCCGCAGGAGGTGATGCTCGATATGCTGGGCGTCACTTGCCCGCTGTTGCCGGCCGAAAAGCCGCGTTACCTGATGGGCGTGGGCACGCCCGACGACATCCTCAAATCAGTCGCGCGGGGTATCGACATGTTCGACTGCGTGATGCCGACCCGCGCCGGCCGGCATGGCCTCGCCTACACGAGGCGCGGCAAGGTGAACCTGCGCAATGCGCGCCACGCGGACGACCCGCGGCCGCTCGACGAGGAAAGCGATTGCCCGGCAGCGACAGACTATTCGCGCGCCTACCTGCACCATCTGGTGAAATCGGGCGAGGCGCTCGGCGCGATGCTGCTAACCTGGAACAATCTTGCCTACTACCAGCGCCTGATGGCCGACATTCGCGCGGCGATCGAGGAAGGCAAATTTGCCGACCGCGCCGCGGAAATCTCCGAAGGCTGGGCAAAAGGCGACCTGCCGCCGCTGTAGTCCTTGCCAATCCAAAAGCGAGGCAGGCAGCCTAATCTTTGGGCTGATCGGGCTTTTCGTGCCGCCGGCGGCCGGATGCCCTCCGTTTTTACTTGATTTTACTCCCGCGGCTCATTGTTATGGAGCGGAGAGGGAGTATCCGCTTGGTTGCATTCGATGAAATGCGCCCGCACGGAAACGGGCTGAGACAACCTTACGCCGGCTATGACGGCTGGCTGCAAACGCAAGACCCCGCCCGCCTAACTGAAAAGATGCAGGACGCCGAGCGCGTCTTCAGGCGCACCGGCATCACCTTCGCTGTGTACGGCCAGGAGGAAGCGGCCGAGCGCCTCATCCCGTTCGACATCGTGCCGCGCATCATCTCGGGCGCCGAGTGGCGCCGGCTGACCCAGGGCATCGAGCAGCGCGTTCAGGCGCTGAACGCGTTCCTGGACGACATCTACCATCGCCAGGAAATCCTGCGGGCCGGGCGCATCCCGCGCGAGCTGATTGCGGCCAACGAGGCGTTTCTGCCGGAGATGATCGGGGTGCGGCCGCCGGCCGGCGTCTATACCCACATCATCGGCGTCGACATCGTGCGCACCGGCGAGAACGAGTTCTTCGTGCTGGAGGACAATGCGCGCACGCCGTCCGGCGTCTCATACATGATCGAGAACCGGGAGACGATGATGCAGCTCTTCCCGGAGCTGTTCCAGGCGGTGAAGGTGCGGCCGGTCGAAAACTATCCGCAGCTTCTGCGCCAGTCGCTTTCGGCGGTTGCGCCGCGTGGGGCGGAGGGGGCGCCGACCGTCGCGGTGCTGACACCCGGCAGCTACAACTCCGCCTATTTCGAGCACGCATTCCTCGCCGACCAGATGGGTGTCGAGCTGGTCGAGGGGCACGACCTGCGGGTCGTCGACGGCCATGTCGCGATGCGCACGACGCAGGGCTACAAGCGCATCGACGTGCTCTACCGCCGCGTCGACGACGACTATCTCGACCCGCTGACCTTCAATCCGGATTCGGCACTGGGCGTGCCGGGCATCATGGACGTCTTCCGCGCCGGCAACATCACCATCGCCAACGCGCCGGGCACGGGTATCGCCGACGACAAGGCGATATATTCCTATATGCCCGAGATCGTGGAGTTCTATACGGGCCGCAAGGCGATCCTCGGCAACATCCCGACATGGCGCTGCTCCGAGGCCGACAGTCTCAAATATGTGCTCGAGCACCTCGACGAGCTGGTCGTAAAGGAGGTCCACGGCTCTGGCGGCTACGGCATGCTGGTGGGGCCAACCGCATCGAAGAAGGAGTGCGAGGCCTTCGCAGCGAAGCTCAAGGCCAAGCCTTCCAACTACATCGCCCAGCCGACGCTGGCGCTGTCCACCTGCCCGATCCTGGCCGAGAAGGGCCTTGCACCGCGCCATGTCGACCTGCGGCCCTTCGTGCTCGTCTCCGACCGCATCCGTATCGTTCCCGGCGGCCTGACGCGGGTGGCGCTGAGGGAGGGTTCGCTGGTGGTGAACTCGTCGCAAGGGGGAGGGACGAAGGATACGTGGGTGTTGGATGATTGAAATGAGTGAGTAGCGAATAGTGAGTAGGGAATAGTGAGTAGTGGGGGAAATCTTGGAAACGCCTGTCAAATCCTATCGGGATTTGCGCGTCTGGAAGATGTCCATGGATATGGCCGTCGATTGCTACGGAGTGACAAAGACGTTTCCTGTCACTGAGAACTACGGCCTCACATCGCAGATCAGACGATCTTCGGCATCGATCGCCGCCAATATAGCCGAGGGGTACGGGAGGGAGCACACATCGTCATTCATCCAGTTTCTTCGTATTTCGCAAGGTTCGCTGAAAGAGCTGGAGACGCATGTCATCTTGTCCGAACGAGTCGGATTGATGGCGGTTTCCGATGCGGATCGGTTGCTCGAACAGGCAGGCGACCTGGGAAAGATGCTGCGGGCGATGATCCGCAGTCTTCAAGGAAAGCTACGAAGATGACGCGCTTTCACTACTCACTATTCACTATTCACTATTCCCGCTGTCGCGGAGCGACCTGATGCTTCTCGGTCGCACGGCCAACGGCCTCTACTGGATGACGCGCTATATCGAGCGGGTCGAGAATATGGCGCGCATCGTCGATGCGGGGCTGCGGCTGGCGCTGACGCGCACGGACTCTTCGGCCGACGAGTGGGCGTCCGTGGTTATGAGCGCCGGCGCGGATCAGGCGTTTCGCGAGCGACACAGCGAATACACGGCCGATACGGTCTCCGATTTTCTCCTGCGCGACGTGACCAACCCGTCGAGCGTGCTTTCGTCTATCGAGACGGCGCGTACCAATGCGCGCATGGTGCGTACCGCACTGACGCGCGAAACCTGGGAAAGCATCAACGAGGCGTGGATGACATGCCGGCGGGTGCTGGCCGCACCCATCGACCAGCGAGAGCTTCCCAAGATCCTCGATGCCATCAAGCGCGAGACGGCACTGATCCGGGGCGCGTTCCACGGCACGATGCTGCGCAACGAGATCTTCGACTTCGCTCAGCTCGGCATCTATGTGGAGCGGGCCGACAACACCGCGCGCATCCTCGACGTGAAATACTACGTGCTGTTGCCTTCGATTTCCTGGGTGGGCTCGTCGCTGGACAACTACCAGTGGGAATCGATCCTGCGCTCGGTTTCGGCCCACCGGTCCTACCGCTGGGTGTACGAGGCCGACTACAAGCCCACAAACATCGCCGATTTCCTGATCCTCAACCGGCGCATGCCGCGATCGCTCGCCTATTGCTATCAGATGATCGCGGAAAGCCTGGATTTCCTTGCCGAAGACTATGGCGAGCGGCATGTCTGCCACGGCACGCTGGCGGACATCAAAGCGAAGCTGAAACCCGGCAGCATCGCCTCCATCTTCGACGGCGGGCTGCACGAATTCCTCGGCGACTTCATCCGCAGCAACAACAGGCTGGGCAACGAGGTTGCCGAGAACTACCGGTTCTTCTGATGCTGCTGAAGATTTCCCATCGAACGGTTTATTCCTACGACGCGCCGGTGCCCTATGCACTGCAGCGCATTCGCCTGTCGCCGCCCAATGGCGGCACGCAGACGGTTCACTCCTGGTCGCTGGAGGTGGCCGGCGCGACCGAGGAGGTGCGCTTCTTCGATCAGTTCGGCAACGATACGCGGCTGCTGAGCGTTTCGGGCGAACCGCATGCGATCGAGATCGCGGCGAGCGGCGAGGTCGAGGTGCGCGATACGGCAGGCGTGACGGGCGCGCATTCCGGCTTCGCGCCGCTGTGGCTGTTCGAGCGCCCCACGTCGCTGACGACGGCCGGGCCGCAGATCGATGAAATCGCGCAAAATATCGAGGGCGGAGACGGCCTCGCGAGGCTGCATGCGCTTTCGGCGGCGATCCGCGACAGGGTCGCCTATACGGTCGGCGCGACCAATCCGGCCACCAGTGCCGAGGATGCCGTGACGCAGGGCGAGGGGGTCTGCCAGGATCATTCGCACGTCTTCCTCGCCGCCGCGCGCAGCCTTGGCTTTCCTGCCCGCTATGTGAGCGGCTACCTGCGCCTCGACGATACGGTCGAGCAGGTGGCGACCCATGCCTGGGCGGAGGCCCATGTAGCGGGGCTCGGCTGGGTCGGCTTCGACGTCTCCAACGGCATATCGCCCGACGAGCGCTATGTGCGGCTCGCGATCGGGCGAGACTATCGCGACGCGATGCCGGTTTCGGGCATTAGGCTGGGCCAGGCGCAGGAACGGCTTGAAGTTCACATCACTGTCGAGCAGTAATCAGGTTTGCTGAAACGCCGAAGTGCCTGATTCATGACCTATTGCGTGGGCCTCAAGATCGACCGCGGTCTCGTCTTCATGTCGGACACGCGCACCAATGCCGGAGTCGACTCGATCTCGACCTTCCGCAAGATGTATACGTGGGAGATCCCGGGAGAACGGGTGCTCGTGCTGCTCGCGGCCGGCAATCTGGCGACGACGCAGGCCGTGGTGAGCCTGCTCGACGAGCGCTCCAAGGCGCCCGAGGAGCGGGAGCCGTCGATCCTGAAGACGCCGTCCATGTACCAGACCGCGCGGCTGGTGGGCGACACGGTCAAGGAAGTGATCTCCAACTCGGCTCCGGTCGGCCAGAGCGCCGACGCTTTCGGCGCCTCCTTCATTCTGGGCGGGCAGATCAAGGGCACCGAGCCGCGGCTTTTCCTGGTCTATCCGGAAGGCAATTTCATCGAGGTGAGCGACGACACGCCGTTCTTTCAGATCGGCGAAACGAAATACGGCAAGCCGATTCTCGTTCGCGCCTACGATCCGTCGATGACCTTAGCCGAAACCGTCAAGCTGCTGATGGTGTCGTTCGATTCTACGGTGAAGTCGAACCTCTCGGTGGGCCTGCCGCTCGACCTGCTGTTTTACGAGCGCGATACGTTCGCGGTGACCTATAGAAGGCGCATCGGCTCCGACGACGCTTATTATCGGGAGATTTCCGAGGGTTGGTCGGATGCGCTCAAGTCTGCTTTCAAGAGTTTGCCCGATTTCAAGCCGTAGCGGGACCTAGAGCGGAATGATCTTGGTTTGAATCGAAATCGGATTCCCAAGGTGTCATGTTTGTGATTCAAGATTCTTGCTGGAGTGGAGGTCAGCATCTAATGCCGAGGGCCTATTCTCTTGATCTTCGTGAACGAGCCGTGTCACGCGTTCTTGCCGGTGAGAGCGTCCGTTCGGTCGCAGCGGTTCTGGAGGTGAGCGTTTCGAGCGTCGTGAAGTGGTCG
>JAEWFU010000293.1 GCA_023388675.1 Pseudomonadota bacterium
GCTCTACACGGGCTATGACTATTTTCGCGCCGGGCTGAAGCACGTGATCGAGGAATAGCGGTGACGGGCATGAAACTGAGATATTTTGCCTGGGTACGCGAGCGCATCGGCACCGCCGAGGAAGATATCGAGCTTCCGGCCGAGGTGGTCACGGTGCGCGACCTCTTGATGTGGCTGCAAAAGCGCGATGACGGCTACGCCGAGGCGCTGCGCCATCCCGAGGCGATCCGCGTGGCGATCAATCAAGAGCATGTCGACCACAAGGAAAGGCTGGACGGCGCGCGAGAGATCGCGCTGTTTCCTCCCATGACGGGGGGGTGACGCGGATGGGCAGCGACGCCGTTATCCCCCGAGTGCGCATCCAGCAGGAGGATTTCGATCTGGCTGCCGAAGCAGCACGGCTTTCGGCCGGCGGTTCCAATGTCGGCGCGGTCGTCACCTTCTGCGGCCTTTGCCGGGACGAAGACGGGCGCCTTTCAGCGCTGGAGCTGGAACATTATCCGGGGATGGCGGAAGCCGAGATCGGCCGGATTGCAGACGAAGCTGTCCGCCGCTGGCCGCTGACAGGTCTCACCGCGATCCATCGCCATGGCCGGATCGAGCCGGGCGAAAACATCGTGCTGGTGGTCGCGGCGTCATCGCATCGCCAAGCCGCATTCGAGGCCGCCGCCTTCATGATGGACTTCCTGAAGACGCGCGCTCCGTTCTGGAAACGGGAACATCTTGCCGACGGCACACCAGGTCCGTGGTTGGACGCCACGGAGGCGGATGAAACGTCCACCGGACGCTGGTGAAGATTTACCCGGCGTTAAACATGCTTATCGTCGAACGTTACCATTAGAATATTCGCAACCAGGCCGCCTTAACATTGCCGTTGGGTAATCGGCGGCTTGTACATGGATTTCTTCTTCGGCACGATGGTTGATCTGGTGACGAGCCGGGAATGGCTGGTCGCAGCGAACACCGTGCTCGCCTCCCTGCTCGCCATCTGGGTTCTTCGCAGCCGCAACCTGCACCGGCTCAGCCGCGCCGATCAGGCGAACCAGCGCGACCTGATCGAAAACCTCTCGGAAGGCATCTACCGCTCGTCGCCGGAAGGACGGCAGCTCAGCGCCAACAAGGCGCTGGTGAAGCTCAACGGCTACGAAACCGAAGCCGAGCTTCTAGCCGCCGCCAAGAATATCGGCAAGGAATGGTATGTCGACCCGGGGCGCCGCGATCAATTCCGTGCGATCCTCGCCCGCGACGGTTTCGTCACGGATTTCGTCTCCGAGATCTATCGTCACAAGACCCGCGAGCGCATCTGGATCACCGAGTCGGCGCGTCTCGTGCGCGACGACAACGGCAAGACGCTGTTCTATGAGGGTTCGGTGCGGGAGATCACCGAAACGGTGAACCGGCTGAAAGCCGAAGAATTGCTCCGCAAACTGTCCTCACAGGTGCCGGGAGGATTGGTGCAACTCGTTCGGGGGACCGAAGGGGCGTATGCCCTCTCCTATGCCAGCAACGGTTTCCGTAACATCTTCGGCCTGCAATCCGACGAGGCATTCGGCAATCCCCGCCGCTTCCTGAAACTTGTCGACAAGGCCGATCGGAAAGCCTTTGCCAAAGCCCTTCAGGCCTCGCGCGACACGCTGCAACCGATCGACATGGAGTTCCGCGCCACTGCCTGCGACGGAACCAGCAAATGGCTGCGCGCAGGCGCCAAGCCGGAACGGGTCGACGGCGGCGTGATGTGGCACGGCTACGTCAACGACATCTCCGTGCGCAAGCGCAACGAGATGGAGATACAGAAGCTTGCCTTCTTCGATCCTCTTACTGGCCTGTCCAATCGCCGCATGTTCATGGAACGCATGGCCAGAACCGTGGAACGATGCCGCGACAAGGCCGGTTGCGGCGCCCTACTCTTCATCGACCTCGACAACTTCAAGACGCTGAACGATACGCGCGGCCACGACGTCGGCGACGAATATCTGGTGCAGGTCGCCAAACGATTGAAGGGGTGCGTACGCGAGGGCGACATGGTGGCCCGCATCGGCGGCGACGAGTTTGTCGTCATCCTGGAGGGTGCCGGACATGACCATGCCCATACGTATCGCACCGCCATCATGACCGCCAACAAGGTTCTGGCTGCGATGCGGGGCGCGTTCGAGATCGGCCAGGTCAACCACGCATCGTCGGCAAGTCTTGGCGTCGTCGTCTTCGACGGGCAGGATTGTCAGCCGGAAGACGTGCTGAAGCAGGCCGACATCGCCATGTACCGGGCAAAGGCTGCCGGGCGGAACGGGATGGCGGTCTACGACCATTTGTCGATGAGCCCGGAGTCCGACCGCTATCGGCTGCTCAACGAATTCAAGGCGGCATTGGGCACGGACGCGCTGGAACTGCACTACCAACCGCAGATGGACGACAACGGCGAGGTCATCGGAGCCGAAGCACTGTGCCGCTGGCAGCATCCGGAGCTCGGCACGCTGCTGCCGGAACGGTTCGTGCCGTTGACCGAGCAGTTCGGCCTGATCCGCGAATTCGGCAATTTCGTTCTGTCGAAGGGTGTCGCGCAGCTCACCCGCTGGCAACGGGACGAGGCGACAGAGGGGCTGCGTCTTGCCGTCAACGTCAACGCGCAGTCGCTCTCGTGCAACGATTTCGTGTCCAATCTTGCCTCATTGCTCGACACTCATGGTGTCGATCCCGGTCTGCTCACGCTCGAACTGACGGAAAGCATCACGACCGGGGACCGCAAGCAGATCGGCAGACGCATGCATGCATTGAAGACACTTGGCGTACGGCTTTCACTGGATGATTTCGGCTCGGGTCATTCCTCGCTCGCCCATCTCAAAGGGCTGCCATTCGACGAACTGAAGATCGACGGCAGCTTCGTCGCCGACATCGAGAGCGGCGTGAGCGACCGGGCGCTGGTCAAGTCCATCCTGGGAACCGCGCGGACCCTGAAGCTGACGGCCGTGGCCGAGCATGTGGAAAACGCGCGGCAGGAGGCGTTTCTGCGCGCCTTCGGTTGCGACGTCTTCCAGGGCTATCTCTACAGCCCGGCCCTTCCCGAGAACGCTTTCACCACGTTCATACGTGCGCGGCGCGCGCCGGCCGTCGCGACGAACGCAACCAAACTGAGGCAATCGGCATAATCTCGGCAAAACGAAAAGGCCGCAGCACAGCTGCGGCCTTTCCTCAATCATTTCATGCGATTACCGGCAAAGACCGACAATCCGATTCAGCCGACGATCTCGGTGTCGGAGAACCAGTACCGGATTTCCTGCGCGGCCGTTTCAGGCGCGTCGGAGCCATGGACGGAATTTTCGCCGATCGACAGGGCATGCACCTTGCGGATGGTGCCCTCGTCGGCGTTGGCCGGATTGGTGGCGCCCATCACTTCACGGTTCTTCGCGATGGCATTCTCGCCTTCCAGGACCTGGACGATCGTCGGGCCGGAGGACATGAAATCGCACAGCTCGTCGAAGAACGGACGCTCTTTGTGAACGGCATAGAAGCCTTCCGCCTCGCGGCGGCTCATCCACACGCGCCGCGACGCCACGACGCGAAGGCCCGCATCCTCCAGCATCTTGGTGATAGCGCCGGTGAGGTTGCGGCGCGTCGCGTCGGGTTTGATCATCGAAAAGGTACGTTCGATCGCCATGGTCGGTCCTTCAGTCAATTGAAAATCGGAGAGGTGGCGGGTCTATACAGGCCCGCCGTGCCGATGTGAAGGGGCGAGCGGCAAGGTCACGCCGCGGCAGAAACGCTCCGGCCGAGCCCGCCGTGCAGATCGAGGCAACGCTCGAACCACGCTGCCACGGGATCGTCGGCCGCAAGCACCGGATAGGGCGAGATCACCCGCGCCCACTGGAATGCACTGGCAACGATGTAGTCGGAAAAGAGCGCCGTCTCGCCGCCGATGAAGGGCTGGACGGAAAGCATGGAGCGCAGCGGCTCGAGCTTCGCGCGGAATGCATCCAGCCCGGCATCGCGGCCGGCAGGCACATCCTCGATGCGCTTGCCGAAACGGGCCTCCCGCGTCGTGCGGAAGTGGGCCTGATCCGGCGGATCGAGCCGATCGTGGATGTCCATGAGCACGGCAGCGCCGAGGAAGGGGTGAACGGTGAGTTGCGACCAGCGCTCGATAAACCGGGCGGCAGCCTTGCCACCTTCGCCGCCGAACAGCGAGGGTCGGTCGGGATAGGTCTCCTCGAGATAGAGCGCGATCGCGAAGCTGTCGCCGACGACCCGCTCGCCGTCGCGGATGACGGGCACCGTGGCGCAGACACCGTCCTCCACGCCCTTAACCGCGGTGAACGGGGTCGGCACGCTTTCGTAGGTGAGGCCCTTGTGCGCCAGAGCAAAAGCCACCTTCCAGCAATGCGGACTGAACGGCCGGCTGCGGTCGGTGCCGACGAGATCGTAGAGCAGAATGGTCATTGGCGCAGGCCTCTTGCTTGTGTAGGTGTGCGGCAACATCGACCGTCCCAGGTTGAAAGGAAAGCCCATGCGTCAGCATTTTCAGATGTTTGCAGCCTATAACCGTTGGGCCAATGCGCTCGTCTACGAGGCGACCGCGGCCCTTTCGGAAGAGGACCAGAACCGTGACATGGGCGCCTTTTTCGGCTCGCTGATAGGTACGCTCAACCATCTTCTGGTCACCGACCGGATCTGGCTCAAGCGCTTCACCGGAGAAGGAGCTGCACCGGCGTCGCTCGACACAATCCTGCATCAGGATTTCGCCGGCCTGCGCGGCGCGCGCGTGGCGGAAGATGCGCGGATCGTCGACTGGATAGGCTCGCTGAGCAAAGAAGACTTTGCCGGACGTTTCACCTATGTGACGGCCACCGACATGCGCACCATTTCCCAGCGGCTGGCGCCGGCGCTGGCGCACTTCTTCAACCACCAGACCCACCACCGCGGGCAGGCTCATGCGATGCTGACGGCGCTGGGGCAACCGAGCCTTCGACTAGATCTGGTGTATTTCCAGCGCATGGAGGAAGGCCGCGCCTTCGCTTGAGGTTCAGGGCTACTGTATCGGACAGGTCAGCCGCCGCTGATCGCGGTGAGCACGAAGACCTCCGCGCCGGGCGCAAGGGCGGTTTCAAGAGACGCGCGCTCACCGTCGACGAATATGTTCATATGCTTTCGGATCGCGGGCCGGGAATCGCAGATGCGGTCGCCCATCCCAGGCCAGCGCCGGTCGAGTTCGTGCACCATCGCGGCAACGCTGTCGGCCTGCATTTCGACACGGCGCACGGAGCCGGGGAACAGATCGACCAGCAGCGGCGAAAGCTTCACCACGACTGGGGGTCGATCGGGTTCGAACACAGCTTCAGGCATGTGCGTGCCCTTGAACTCTCAAAGTCGACGCATCGGTTGTCCGAGGTGATCGCGCTCTACGTTGCCCCCCTCTGTCCTGCCGGACATCTCCTCGTTCTGCAATGGTTGCGATTGGCGAAATCAGTGATGAAATCCGATCTCCCCCCTCGTGGGGGAGATGTCCGGCAGGACAGAAGGGGGCGCGAAGGATCGCCGTCATCACAACAGCCTACCGCGATACCACCATGGTTTCGATCGACGAGATCGACGGCAGGTGTTCGGCGATGCAGGACCAGCTATCGCCTTCGTCATTGGATGCGAAGAGTGCGCCGCCGGACGTGCCGAAATAGACACCCGCCGGCTCCATGCGGTCGGCCGCCATCGCCTGGCGCAGTACGCCGAAGAACGCGTTCTTCTGCGGGAGGCCTTCGCGCATGTCCTGCCAGGTCTCGCCGCCGTCGCGCGTACGCCACACGGCCGCCTTGGCGTCGGGCACGAAACGGCCATGGATGTCGCCGTTGAGCGGCAGCAGATAGAGCGTCGACGGATCGCGCGGATGGACTGCGGCTGGGAAGCCAAAGCTGGAGGGAAGGCCCGCCTCTATGCTCTCCCACGTCTTGCCGGCATCGCTGCTGCGATACATGCCGCAATGGTTCTGCTGATAAAGCAGGTCGGGCTCGCTGGATGCCTGAACCAGGCAATGCACGCACTGGCCGAATTCGGGATAGTTCTGACCCTCGGGCATGAAGTCCGCGCGTGTGCCCTTGTTGCGCGGCTCCCACGTCTTGCCGCCATCGCCCGTGAAGAACACGCCGGCTGACGAAATGCCGATCCAGATGCGGTTCGGGTCGGCATGGTCGGGCACAAGCGAATGCAGGATGAGCCCTGCCCCGCCCGGCTGCCATTCCGGGCGGGTCGGGTGCTTCTGCAGACCTTCGACGTGGGTCCACGTCTGCCCGGCATCGTCGCTGAAAAACAGGCCGGCCGGCTGCACGCCGGCATAGAGGCGGCCGTTGCGGGCCGCGAGGCTCCAGACCGCCTTGATGGGCTCCTGCCCTGCCTCGTAGGCGAGCCCTTCGCTCGAATGCGACCAGCTTTCGCCGAGGTCGGTGGATTTCCACACCGCCGGGCCGAACCATTCATTGCCGGCTGCGCCGTAGATGGTGCCGGTAGCGGGATCGCCGATCACATGTTGCATGGGCCAGGTTTCGCAGAACGGGCCGCGCAATTCCCAGGAACGGCGGTTCGCATCGCTCTGCGCGATGAAGACGCCCTTCTTGGTACCGATCAGGACCAGCACCTGTTCTGGCATTGATGTTCCTCCCGAGCCTGCTCCAGAGGCCATTCCCGGCCGCTGGAAGTTGTCCGCCGCGCCTCCACTGGACAACAAAGTTGATATCAACATAATACTCCGATGTCAAAGGCGACCGATTCGCCGGATACCCATTCGGTGCCCTTTTCAACGACCCTGCACGTGCGGGACAATTGCCTCTGCCTCCACCTGCAGCGGGCCGCGCGCTCGTTGGCGCGGATGTTCGACGAGGCGCTGCGGCCGGTCGGCCTCACCAACGGGCAGTTCTCCCTGCTGATGTCGCTCAACCGGCCGGAGCCGCCGCTCATGGGCGAAGTCGCAGCATTGCTGGCCATGGATCGCACGACGCTGACGGCAATGCTGAAACCGTTGCACCGCCGCGGCCTGCTCGACGTAAAGACCGACGAGGCGGATCGGCGTGGAAAACGCCTCGTCCTGCTGCCGGAGGGACGTGCCTTGCTGGCTCGGGCCGTGCCCATATGGATGCGCACCGAAGCGCATGTGGAGGCGCGTTTCTCGGGCTCCGACCCGGAACGGCTGCGGCAGGATCTGAGAGTTCTGGGCCAGTAGACCTGCCTCGCCGCCCCTTGCGTTCGCGCCGCCGCTCGGTCAATAGAGCGGCGCCATGCTTATCATTGACGACATATCGCTTCGCATCGCGGGCCGACTGCTTCTCGACCATGCCTCGCTCACGCTTCCTGCGGGCTCGAAGGCCGGGTTCGTCGGCCGCAACGGCACCGGCAAGACCACGCTGTTCAAGGCGATCACCGGCGAACTGCCGACCGAAACCGGCTCGATCAGCTTTCCCAAGAATACGCGGATCGGACAGGTGGCGCAGGAAGCGCCCGGCACCGAGGAGCCTCTGATCGAGATCGTGCTCAAGGCCGATACCGAGCGGTTGGCGCTGCTGGGCGAAGCCGAGACCGCGACCGACGCCAACCGCATCGCCGAAATCCAGATGCGGCTGGCCGACATCGACGCTCATTCGGCGGAAGCGCGCGCGGCGACCATCCTCGCCGGCCTCGGCTTCGATGCGGACGCGCAGAAGCGGCCGGCGTCCTCGTTCTCCGGCGGCTGGCGCATGCGCGTAGCACTCGCCTCGGTGCTGTTCGCCGAGCCGGACCTGCTGCTGCTCGACGAACCGACCAACTATCTCGACCTCGAAGGCACGATGTGGCTGGAGAGCTATGTCGCCAAATATCCGCATACCGTGCTGCTCATCAGCCACGATCGCGACCTGCTCAACCGCGCGGTCAACTCGATCGTGCATCTCGACCAGAAGAAACTGACCTTCTGGCGGGGCGGCTACGACCAGTTCGAGCGCCAGCGCAGCGAGCAGCTCGAACTGCAGGAAAAGGGCCGCATCAAGCAGGAAGCCCAGCGCAAGCACATGGAGAGCTTCGTCGAGCGGTTCCGCTACAAGGCCTCCAAGGCACGGCAGGCGCAGTCGCGCCTGAAAGCACTGGAAAAGCTGAAGCCGATCTCGGCGGTGATCGAAGACAGCGTGCGGCCGTTCTCGTTTCCCGAACCCGTCAAGACGGTGGCTTCGCCGATCGTGACGACGCAGGCAGGCGCGGTCGGCTACCAGCCCGGCAAGCCAGTGCTCAAGGGACTGACGCTGCGGATCGACGAGGACGACCGCATCGCGCTGCTGGGCTCCAACGGCAACGGCAAGTCAACCTTCGCCAAGCTGCTCGCCGGACGCCTGTCACTGGACAGCGGCGGCATGACCATCGCGCCGGGGCTGAAAGTGGCGATGTTCGCCCAGCATCAGCTCGACGACCTGCGTCCCGAGGAGAGCGCCGTCGAGCACGTGCGGCGACTGATGCCCGATGCACCGGAGGCCAAGGTTCGCTCCCGCACGGCCCAGATGGGCCTGACGACGGAAAAGATGTCGACGAAGGCAAAGGACCTTTCGGGCGGGGAGAAGGCGCGCCTGCTGATGGGGCTCGCTGCCTTCGAAGGGCCGAACCTGCTGATCCTCGACGAACCGACCAACCATCTCGACATCGACAGCCGTGAGGCGCTGATGGTGGCGCTCAACGAGTTCCCCGGCGCCGTGATCCTCATCAGCCACGACCGCCATCTGATCGAAGCCACCGTCGACCGGCTGTGGCTCGTCAAGGACGGCACTGTTCACAACTATGACGGCGACCTCACCGACTATCGCCAGCTCGTCACCGGCGGCGCCTCCGACCGGCGCGAGAGGCGCGAGGCCGACAAGGCATCCAAGGCCGACAAACGGCGCGAAGCCGCCGCGCGCCGCCAGGCGATGGAGCCTGTCGCCAAGGAGATCCGCGCCACCGAGGGGCTGATCGAGCGCACACGCAAGCGGATCGACGCGATCGAGGACCAGCTCGCCGATCCCGCGATCTACGAAAAGGACCCGTCGACCGCGACTCAGCTTGCCAAGGAACGTTCCGACCTTTCCAATACGCTTGCCCGCCACGAGGACAGGTGGCTGACCCTGTCGGCGGAGTATGAGGAAGGGATCGCGGAATGACGATTCGTACCAAGCGCGACGGCGACATCACCATCGTCACGATAGACAGGGCGGAAGCCCGCAATGCGGTCAACCCGGAGATGGCGGACGCCATGTTCCGCGCCTTCGTCGATTTCGAGCGCGACGACACGCAGAAGGTTGCGATCCTGACCGGTGTGCCGGGTGTTTTCTCGGCCGGGTTCGACCTGAAATGGGCCGCGACCAACGTGCAGGACACATGGTTCGCCGATCACGATCTGGACGGCTCCTTCGACGGCAGCGACGACAGGCCGCGCAAGGGGCCGATGGGACCGACCCGTCTGACGCTTTCGAAGCCAGTAATTGCCGCCATTTCCGGGCCAGCGGTCGCGGGCGGCATGGAACTGGCGCTGTGGTGCGACCTGCGAGTGATGGAGCAATCGGCCTATATGGGCGTCTACTGCCGTCGCTGGGGCGTGCCGCTTATCGACGGCGGCACCGTGCGCCTGCCGCGGATCGTCGGCCACGGCCGCGCGATGGATCTGATCCTGACCGGGCGGCAGGTCGATGCCGAGGAATGCCGGGCGATCGGACTTGCCAACTATCTGTGCGACGATGGCGAGGCCTTGCAGACCGCGCTCGGAATCGCGCGCGATCTTGCCCGCTTTCCGCAGGCCTGCATGCGCGCCGACCGTATGTCGGCGATCCGCCAATGGTCGCGCGCGCCGGAGCAAGCGCTGGCAGCCGAATGGCGAAGCGTCGAGACGTTCCGCCAGGAAGGCATGGCCGGCGCCGGCCGCTTCGCATCCGGCAAGGGACGCGCGGGCGACTTCGACGAAATCTGAACGCCTATAGTCTTCGACCCTAGACCCTGCCCCATTTCGGCGGCTTGGAGTTGGGATTCTCGCGGCGACGGCGGAAGGTGAGCAAAAAGCCGATCATGCCCACAGCCATCATGACGAAACCCGTCGGCTGCATGCGTGGATCGGGCGAGGCCACTACGGTTCCAAGGACGAGATCGACGCTCAGCAACGACGTCCCGATCCCATCGCTCATGTCGATCTCGAACCGGTAGGTGCCGTCAGCGCCATCGAGGGTGCCGCCCGCCGCCCGATAGAGCTGCACGCGCGACTGCGGACTTTCCAGAACGGCGGCACCGGTCACCGACAAGGACTCGCGCATCACGACGTCATCATTCGCATCGCGAACGATAACCGCCAGTGCGGCAAGCCCGGGACCGTCGGGCAAAGCTTCATCCGTTCTCAGCTCGGCGCCGACCGTCACCGGGCCACCGATGTTCAGAACGGTTTCAACCGTGCGTTCGCCGGCTGCCGGTTCGTAAACGCGCCAACGGCCGATCTCGTCCCCGCCGGAACTCCCGATCACACGCGGATAGACGATGCCGAGCGCCACTCCGGCCGCGAGCATCAGCATGAAGAAGAGACGGAATACCCATCTCATAGTGACAACTTCCAGTTTTCGTGACCGCCAACCGTCGGCAGGGAAGGCATGCAGGTCAAGCCTTGCGCTCCCAGCGACGCTCCGGGGTCTGTTGCCAGTAGGTTGCCGCGTGACCGGCAGTTTTCATCGCCTTCCAATGCCCGCGCGCCTGTTCCACCTGGCTCATGTCGTGACCGTCGAACATGAAGACGGCCCTGTCGTAGCCGGACAGATCGGGCGGTTCCGCGCCGTCGACCATGAACCGGATGCGCGCTGCGTTCGCGTTGCCCGTTCCGGTGGTCAGCAGCACCGGCTGATGCTGCGCATGCTGGTCGTGCTCCGTGCCGTGTGCGAGGAAGGAATCGTCGCGATAGGTCCATAGATGCGTGTCCAGCGCGTCGCGCCGTTCGTCACTGCCGGTTTGCACCACCGCGCGCCAGCCGCGCTCCAGGCTCTTTTCCAGGAGCGGCGGCAAGGCGTCTTCGAGCGCCGACTCGGTCAGGTGATAGAACAGCACCTCGGTCATGATGAAGACCGGGCCGATTGGAAGGATCGCGTTCCTTCGCGCCCCCCTCTGTCCTGCCGGACATCTCCCCCACGAGGGGGGAGATCAACTTTCATACAGGCCCTCGCCAATCTCCAACCTTGCAGGAAGGGTGCCGGCCGTAGCGCAAGCCGATCTCCGCCCTTGTGGGGGGTGAGGAGTGGTCCGCAAAGCGGACGAAAAGCCAACGATTTGGCTTTTCGAGTGACGAACGCCCGAAGCGTAGGCGTAGGGCAGGCTACGGCAGGACAGAGGGGAGCAACGTAGAGCGAAGCCATTGCGGTCCGACTAGCCTTCGTAGTGGTCGCGAACCAGGCGGTCGAGCAGGCGAACGCCGAAGCCGGACGCCCACGAGTGATTGATCTCGCTGGAGGGCGAGCCCATCGCGGTGCCGGCAATGTCCAGATGCGCCCAGGGCGTGTCCCTGACGAAGCGCTGAAGGAACTGCGCCGCTGTGATCGAACCGGCACTGCGCCCGCCGGTGTTCTTCATGTCGGCGTTCTTGGAATCGATCAGCTTGTCGTATTCGGGCGCGAGCGGCAGGCGCCAGACCTTCTCGCCCGTGTCCTTGCCCGATGCCAGCAGCCTGTCTGCAAGCTCGTCATTGTTGGAGAACAGGCCGGCATTCTCGTTGCCGAGCGCAACGATCACGGCGCCGGTCAGCGTCGCCAGGTTGATCATGAAGCGAGGCTTGAAACGCTCATTGCAGTACCAGAGCGCGTCGGCAAGGACGAGCCGGCCTTCCGCATCGGTGTTGATCACCTCGATCGTCTGCCCGGACATGGAGGTGACGATGTCGCCGGGGCGCTGGGCATTGGCGTCCGGCATGTTCTCGACCAGCCCGATGATGCCGACGGCGTTGACCTTTGCCTTGCGGGCGGCGAGCGCATGCATCAGGCCCGTCACGGCAGCAGCGCCGCCCATGTCGCCCTTCATGTCCTCCATGCCGCCGGCGGGCTTGATTGAAATGCCGCCCGAATCGAACACCACACCCTTGCCGATGAAGGCGACCGGCTGGTCCTTGGCTTTGCCGCCCTCCCAGCGCATCACCGCCATGCGCGCCGGACGCGCAGAGCCCTGCGCGACGCCGAGAAGCGCGGCCATGCCGAGCTTCTTCATCTCCTTTTCGGTGAGGATCTCGACCTTGACGTCCAGCTTCTCGAGCTCTTTCGCCTTTTCGGCGAACTCCAGGGTGCCGAGCACGTTGGCAGGTTCGTTGACGAGATCGCGGGCGAGCAAGACGCCGCCGGCCACGGCCTCGGCCGTCGCGAATGCCTTCTTGGCCGCAGACGGATTGGCGCAGAGGATCGTGACCTTTGCCGGCTTGGCGGGGTCGGCTTTGCCGTTGTCCTTCTTCGTCTTGTATTTGTCGAAGGCGTAGGCACCGAGCATGACGCCGAACGCCAGCGAGGCTATGTCTTCGGCAGAGGTCTCGGCGCCATCCATGTCGGCCAGGATCGCGATCTCCCCGGTTTTCTTCGCCGCGGCAAAGGCGGCACCGCCGATGCGGTTCCAGGCACGCTCGTCGAGCGCACCCACCTTGCCGGCACCGATGGCGACGAGCCTGTCATAATCTGTTCCCTGCGGAGCGAGCACCTCAATGCTCGCGGCAAGCTTGCCGGAAAAATCGGCCACGCTGAATGCTTTCTTGAGAACGCCCTGCGGATCACATGCGGACGCCGCCTCCGAGAGCCCGCCCCCGTCGTTCGCCAGCACGACGACGCTTCCCTTTTTCGGAGTGGCGATCCTAGCGAATGCAATGGAGGGACGTTGAGACATAAGCTTTCTGACTGCCTTCTGATTCTGAAATTCCGTGAGCCCGAGCGGCTTCCCTCGATAGTGGCGTTTTCGGACCGTTTGACAAGTCCGGCTCAAGCTTCACATCACACTATGCGTGATCAGGGATCGTTAACCTTGTTTATTGGTAGTTTGTTCGCCTAAATTCCGCAGACTTGCCATCGGGGACAGTCCTCGGACCGACGGGGCGACAAACGGGACACGCTTTCGACGCGCGCCGCCCTAAGGCAGCGCGGAGCCGGAAAAGGTCTTGTTTGCGCCGCATGATCGTCAAATTGGAACCGGAACGTCGCGCCGCATGAAGGTCGTTGAACAGTACATATTGCGGCGCACGCTGGGCATTTTCGTAGCGACCCTGTTCTGGGTGCTGGCGATCGTGTGGACCACCCAGATACTGACCCGCATCAATGTGGTGACCGGCAACGGCCAGTCGGCCGCGACCTTTTTCGAGATTGCATGGCTGGTGCTGCCGGCGGTCATTCCGGTCGTGATCCCGTTTGCGGTGGGCATTGCCGTTGCCCAGACATTGTCCACGATGAACACGGATTCCGAACTCATCGTCATCAGCGCGGCAGGAAGTCCCCGGATGACGGTGATGCGTCCCATATTGCTGCTGGCGGTTGTAGCGTGCGTCGTGTCGTTCTCGGTCAACAATTTCGTCGAGCCGTATTCGCGCGAACGCCTGCGGGTTCTGATTTCAGAGGCGCGCGCCGACCTCATCACCAGCATCGTGCAGGAAGGGACGTTCCAGCAGGTCGAGGACGGCCTGCACATGCAAATCGGCGAGCGCCTGCCCGATGGCCGGCTTGGGGGAATCTTCGTCTCGGATACCCGCGAAGAAGGGATCGAGCTGATCTATTACGCCAAGAGCGGCGCAACCGTGGACCTGGACGGCACAAATCTTCTGGTCATGCAGGACGGGGTGGTGCATCGCAAAACCGCTGACGGGGTCTCCGTCGTTCAGTACAAGTCATACGCGCTCGATCTTTCACAATTCACCGCGAGCACTGCCGGTCCGACGCTGCTGCCGAAGGACCGTACGCTGGCTTATCTCATGAATCCCGACCGCGACGATCCGGTGTTCAAGAAGTCGCCGCAGGGCTTCCGCGCCGAGCTCCACAAGCGCTTCACCGAATGGCTGTATCCTATGGTCTTCGCACTGATAGCGCTGGCCGTGGCGGGCGATTCGCGCTCCTTCCGCGAGGCGCGAATCCATCCTTTGCTGACGACGATGACGATAGCGCTGGTCGTGCGCTGGGCCGGATTCTTCGCCGCCGACAAGGTGTGGAATGTGCCCGCCTTCACGCCGATGGTGTATGGCGTGCCAATCGTGGCGTGCTGTGTGGCTATATTCTTCATTGCAACCAATCGCGTGATGGAACTGCCGCTGTCGGTGGTCGAGCGCGGCCAGACGATCTGGGCCCGGCTCCAGCAACAGCTTGTCGCCATCAAGGTAAGACTGTCTGGCTACAAGCGCGCGCTTCCGGGAGGCCTCCTATGATCGGGCTCACGCTCGGGCGCTATCTTTTCACGCGCTATGTCTCGATTACCTTCTGGTTTCTCACCGGAATTGCGGCGATCATATTCATCATCAACTTCACCGAGTTGTCCGGGCGCCTGGGGGGACTGCCCAACTATTCGGTCGGGCTGACGCTGGGCATCGCCACGCTGCAGACCCCGATGATCCTTTTGCAGGCCGTGCCGTTCGTGGCCCTGATTTCCGCCATGACGACACTGGTTTCACTGAACCGCAAATACGAACTCGTCGTCGCACGCGCAGCGGGCATCTCCGCTTGGCAATTCCTGATGCCGATCTGCCTGGGCGCCCTCGCCTACGGGTTGGCGACGATCCTGCTTCTCAACCCCATAGCGGCCAACGGTTTCGAGCGCAGCCAACTGCTCGAGGTTGAGATTCGCGCCGACGGTGGCACGGCCTTGGGCCAGCCAGCCTCTCCCTGGATCAAGCAGCGAACCGGCGAAGGCGAAACGATCATCGGTGCACGCCGCGTTCTCAACCGCGGGCTCGAACTGGTGGACGCCACATTCCTCCGCATCGACCGGCGCGGCGACCTGTATGAACGCATCGACGCACGGCGCGCATATCTGAGGGATGGACATTGGGAATTGAACAGAACCGTTCGCACGCGGGCCGGTGAAAGCCCCCGACGGGCTTCAACCGTTAGAATCGATACCAATCTCACCCCCGAATTCGTGCTCGAACGGCTCGCCGCGCCGGAGACAATCCCGATCTACGAACTGCCGCGCAAAATTGCCGCAGCCCGCTCATTCGGCCTCGGTGCCAACGCCTTCGCCATGCATTTTCACTCGCTGGTGGCGCTCCCTGCGCTGCTTGTAGCGATGACCTTGATTGCCGCAACGGTATCGATGCGCTTCGCACGGATGGGGCAGCCGGCAACGATTATTCTGGGTGGCGTCGTCGCCGGCTTTCTGCTTTATGTCGTTTCGGTTCTGGTCAAGGCGTTTGGGAGCGCCGGATTCGTGCCGCCTATAACAGCGGCTTGGTTTCCGGTTCTGATCGCCAGTTTTTTCGGAGTGACTTTTCTCTTGTACAAGGAGGACGGTTAGTTGAGGGGCGAACTGGCGACATATCGCAAGTCCGCCCGGACTTTGCGCCTCATCGGTGCGACTGCGCTTGCCTGCATCATGGCGGTCAGCCTGGCTCCCGACGTAGCGACTGCACAGCAGATCGATCTCGAGGGCATGAGCTCGTCGCCGGACGCCGAGATGCTGCTCGAGGCGGACACCATCGTCTATGACAACGACCGCAACACCATTACCGCAGTCGGAGGCGTGCAGATCGACTATGACGGCAGCCGGCTCGTCGCGCAGCGCGTCACTTACGATCGCGCCACCTCTCGCCTGATCGCCACCGGCAATGTCGAGATCGTCGACAGCCAGGGCACGCGCATATTCTCCGACGAAATAGATGTCACCGACGATTTCCGCGACGCCTTCGTGCGTACCCTGCGGGTGGAAACGGCCGACGAGACCTATTTCGCCGCGGAAAGTGCAGACCGTCGCGACGGCAGCATCACGACCTTCAATTACGGCGTCTACACGGCCTGTAAGCCTTGCGAAGAAAAGCCCGACAAAGCGCCCGTGTGGCGTGTGAAGGCGCAAAAGATCATCTGGAACGGACAGACGAAGACCGTACGCTTCGAGCGCGCGCGCTTCGAGATGTTCGGCATGCCGCTGGCGTTCCTGCCCGCCTTCGAGATTGCCGACCCGACGGTGAAGCAGCGTACGGGTTTCCTGATGCCGAGCTATCGATCCGATGAAGATCTCGGCCATGGTGTGCGTGTTCCCTTCTACTGGGGAATCTCGCCGACCTACGACATCACGTTCAAGCCGACCGTCTATTCGAAACAGGGCTTTCTGGCCGAAGCCGAGTGGCGCCAGCGTTTCGACAACGGCTCCTATTCGATCACGGTTGCGGGCATCCGGCAGCGCAATCCCGAAGAGTTCTACAACGACATCTCGGGAAGCCCCGACCCGTCGTCATTTACCGATAACGAGACGTTCCGCGGCATGATCGGCTCCAAGGGCCAATTTCAGATCAACCCGCGCTGGACTTTCGGCTGGGACGTCATGGCCCAGACCGACAAGAACTTCTCCCATCGCTACGGCATCGCCGGATTCAGTGAGCTGAACCGCACCAACGAAGTTTATCTGACCGGGTTGAACGACCGCAATTATTTCGATCTCCGTGGCTATCGCTTTAACGTGCAGGAAGCGCGCGTGCTGGATACATCGCGCGATCCGCGCCAGCCGTGGGTCCTGCCGTCGCTCGATTATTCCTTTACGCCAGATCAGTCGATCGCCGGTGGCGAGTTGAATATCGACGTCAACGTTCAGGGCGTGCACCGCAGCGAACTCGACGTGCGAGACTTCTCAGTGAACGGGAACAACCGGACACGTCTGACAGGCATCGACGGCACGTCCGGGCGCGTCACCGCCGAAGCGGAATGGAAACGCTCCTACATGGCTCCCGGCGGCCTGATGCTGACCTCTATCCTGCATGCCAGGGGCGACGCCATCGGGG
>JAEWFU010000527.1 GCA_023388675.1 Pseudomonadota bacterium
TGCTGCTGACCAATGATGGCGGCCTGTCGCGTGTGCTCGAATTGCCGGCCACGGGTTGGCTGCGGCGCTACCGCGTGCGCGTGCACGGCAAGGTCGAGCCGGAGGCGCTGGCCAGCCTCAAGGACGGAATCGCCGTCGATGGGGTCTTCTATGGCGGCGTGGAAGCGACGCTCGACCGCGAGCAAGGCTCCAATGCCTGGCTGACGGTCGGCCTGCGCGAGGGCAAGAACCGCGAGGTCAAGAACATCCTCGGCGCGCTCGGGCTGGATGTGACGCGGCTGATCCGTTTGTCTTATGGTCCGTTCCAACTCGGCGAGCTGGCCGAGGGCGAGGTACGCGAACTCAAGGGCAAGCTTCTGCGAGATCAGCTCGGCGAGCGCCTCATCGAGGAATCGGGCGCGAATTTCGACGCGCCGGTGCTCAACGAATTCTCCAACAAGCCGGTCTCGGCCACCTCCGAAAAGAAGCGTGAGGAAACAGGCCAAACGCCCAATCGCAAGCGCGAACGCGAGCAGAAGCGCGAGGACGCCTTAGGGCGCCTCCAGACGAAGCCGATGCGTGGCGCAGGCCCGAAGCGGGATGCTGAAGACAGGCGCGGCCCGGCGGGTGGAAAGTTCCCCAGGACCAAGGACGGTCCGCGCGAGGAGCGTCAGCCCGAGAAACAGCGTTCGCGCACAGCCAATGTCTGGATGGCGCCCGGCGCACGCCCCATGGGCGAGAAGAAGGCGGCAGCACTTGCCGAGCGCAACGAGGGCCGCCGCTATGCCGGCAAGCCGCGACCGGACAGCGCCAAGGGTGGCAAAGGCGGCGGGAAGCCCGGACCGCGCGGCAGCGGCCCGCGCAAACCGCGCCGCGAGGGCTGATCTTGCGCGTCGTCGGGGGCGAACTGCGCGGGCGGCCGCTGGCCGCGCCGCGCTCGGATGCGATCCGGCCGACGAGCGACCGCGCGCGCGAGGCGGTCTTCAACATCATAGCCCACAGCCAGTCGGTGCGGCTTGAAGGTGCGCGCGTGCTCGATCTTTTCGCGGGCACCGGGGCGCTCGGCATCGAAGCGCTGTCGCGCGGTGCCGCGCATTGCCTGTTCATCGAGGAATCGGCCGAAGGCCGCGGTCTGATCCGCACCAATGTCGAGACCACGGGGCTCCAGGGCCGCACCAAGATATTTCGCCGCGACGCAACAATGCTAGGCGAGACGGGCACGATCCAGCCATTCGATATCATCTTTGCCGACCCACCCTACGGCAAGGGTCTGGGCGAACGCGCGCTCGCTTCGGCTCTTGTCGGGGGGTGGCTCAAGGAACAGGCATTTGTCATGGTGGAGGAGGCGGCCGGATCGCCTTTCCAGCCTCCCGCAGGGCTGAAGCTTGTTCAGCGGCGAGACTACGGCGACACCACCGTGACTTTCTGCGAGCGCGCCTGACTTTCGTCACGGTTGCGCCCGATGACGCAGATGTTAGCGCTGCCGCGATTGCGTGCAGGGCCGCAGGCGCTAAGTCTCGCAGGGTCTCTGGAGAAGGAAGTTTTCATGAAGCTGATTCCCGGCCGCGGTGCTGGCGCGCCTTTCAGGGCAATGCTCACCGCCGCGTTCATGGCTGTCCCGTTTGCCTTTGCCCTGGCGGAGGAGGCGCCGCAGATCGAGCATTTCGCCCTCGATAATGGGCTTGAGGTCGTGGTCATACCCGATCGGCGCGCGCCGGTCGTCACGCAGATGGTCTGGTACAAGGTCGGCAGCGCCGACGAGGAACCGGGCAAATCGGGCATTGCCCACTTCTTCGAGCACCTGATGTTCAAGGGCACCAGCAATCACGGACCCGGCGAATTCTCCGCCCGCATCGCAGAGGTCGGCGGCCGTGAAAACGCTTTCACCTCATACGATTACACCGCCTACTTCCAGCAGGTCGCGCCGAGCGAGTTGAAGTCCATGATGGAGTTCGAGGCGGACCGGATGCGCAACCTCATCCTCACGGACGAGGTGATCGGGCCGGAGCGCGACGTCATCATCGAGGAGCGCAATTCGCGGGTCGAGAACAGCCCGGAATCGCTGCATGGCGAGGAAGTCAACGCCACGCTCTACCAGAACCATCCCTATCGCTTCCCCGTTATCGGCTGGATGCATGAGATCGAGCAGCTCAACCGGGAGGACGCGACCGAGTTTTACGACCGGTTCTACGCGCCGAACAACGCTGTGCTGATCGTGGCCGGCGACGTGGATGCCGCGACCGTGCGCGACCTTGCCGAGCAGACATATGGGCTTGTCGAGCGCGGCCCGGACCTGCCGCCGCGCATCCGCCCGGTGGAGCCGGAGCAGAACACCAGCCGGATCGTGGAGATGTCTGACCCGCGTGTTGGCGTGGCCAGCTATTCCAAGCGCTGGGTGGTCCCATCCTACACGACCGCTGAAGACGGTGAGGCCGAAACGTTCGACCTGCTTGCCGAAATACTCGGCGGCGGCATGCGCAGCCGTATCTATCAGGAGCTTATCGTGCGGCAGGGCATCGCCTCCTCGGCGGGCGCCTACTACCAGGGCACGTCGCTCGACGACACGGCGTTCGTCGTCTACGGATCGCCACGCGGCGATGCCACCATCGAGGACGTCGAGCGCGCCATCGACGCCGAGATCGCCAAGGTGGTCGAGGAAGGCGTTTCCGAGGACGAGCTGGAGAAGGCCAAGAAACGGGCGGTCCGTTCGATGATCTTCGCCCGCGACGACCAGTCAGGCATGGCGCGTATCTACGGTTCGACACTGGCGACAGGCGGGACGGTCGAAGACGTTCTCGAATGGCCTGAGCGAATCGAGGCCGTATCCGCCGACGACATAAAGCAGGTGGCGGCACGTTATCTTGATCAGCGTCGGTCGGTGACCGGCTATCTGCGGCCCGAAAAGGACGACCGCTCATGAATGCGACGGAGGCAAACCTCGATATGCAGGCCAACCGCTTCACGCTGGCGCTGACGACGCTGTTTCTGGCGTTGATATTTCTTACGCTGCCGGCGGTGATGCCGGCGCGCGCAGCCGTCGACATCCAGGAGGTAACTTCCAAAAGCGGCGTCAAGGCCTGGCTGGTCGAGGACTACACGGTGCCGATTATCTCCGTGCGGTTTGCCTTCAAGGGCGGCAGCACGCAGGACCCCGAGGGCAAGGAGGGCATCTCCACGCTGATGACCGGCCTGTTCGACGAGGGCGCCGGCGATCTCGATGCCGACGCGTTCCAGGAGCGGCTGGACGAGGTTGGCGCGGAGATGAGCTTCAACGCCACCCGCGACGCTGTCTACGGCGAGATGCGCATGCTGGAGGAAGGAAACGAGGACGCGTTCGAACTTCTCCGGCTTGCCGTCAACAATCCGCGTTTCGACCAGGAGCCGGTCGACCGCATCCGCGCCCAGATCATGACGCGTATCCAGCGCGACATGCGCGATCCGCAATCGCTGGGTCAGGAAGAGTTCGCCCGCGCTCTCTACGGCGATCATCCCTACGCACGCCGCTCAGACGGGACCGATGAAACGCTGGCTTCCGTCACTCCGGAGGACCTGAAGTCGCTGCACGCGCGCACCTTCGCCCGTGCAAACGTCAGTATCGGCGTTGTCGGCGCGATCGATGCTGAAACGCTCAAGGGTGTACTCGACAAGGTTTTCGGAGATTTGCCGCAGGAGCCGGAATTGCTGCCGGTGGAACACGTGTCGCCGAAGCTGGACCAGGAAGTCTCCTACGCCTATCCGTTGCCGCAGGCGACGCTCCAACTCGTCTATCCAGGCGTTGCCCGCGACGACCCGGAGTTCTTCCCGGCCTTCCTCATGAACCACATTCTTGGTGGCGGAACGTTCTCCTCGCGCCTGTTCGACGAGGTGCGGGAAAAGCGCGGTCTTGCCTATGGTGTTGGTTCTGGCCTGCATACCGGCGAATACGCCAACATGCTCGCCATCGGCACATCAACCCGCGCCGATCGTGCGCAGGAAACACTCGAACTCATCCGCGACGTGGTGCGCGGGATGGCCGAGGAGGGCCCCACCGAGGAAGAGCTGGCACGTGCCAAGACCTATCTGGTCGGCGCATATCCGATCAACAATCTCGATTCGTCGGCGGCCATCGCGCGTACGCTTGTCGAATTGCAGCTCGACGATCGCGGCATAAACTACATCGACCGCCGAGTCGGCTACATCAACGCCGTGACGCTTGATCAGGTCAAGGCGGCGGCCCGTCGTCTGCTTGTTGCGGAACCTGCGATACTGGTGATAGGTCCGGAGGCTGGCGACGGCGGCTGAAAGGAAGGCGATGGAAGCCTCGATCCCCGAACGCGCCACGGAAAGCGGCGCGCCGCAGTTCGAGAAAGGTCGTGACCCGACCTTTGCGGTCGCCTTCGGCGGCGGCGGTGCGCGAGGCCTCGCCCATATCCACGTCATCGAGGCGCTCGACGAACTCGGCATCAGGCCGGTGGCGATTTCCGGCTCGTCGATCGGGGCTATCATGGGCGCCGGCATGGCCGCCGGAATGTCGGGCAAGGAGATCCACGATTATGCGCACTCGATACTCGGGCGACGGTCCGAGGTGGCCGCGCGCATGTGGCGCGCACGTCCGGGAAGCTTTTCGGAGATGGTTTCCGGCGGGGTGGGTCTCACGCAGTTCAATGTAGAGCGTATCATCCAAGCGTTCCTGCCGCCGGTCATTCCGGAGACCTTCGAGGAACTGCAGATTCCGCTGCAGGTGACGGCGACCGATTTCTTTGCCCAGAGGGAAACGATCTTCGATAACGGCGATCTTTACAAGGCGGTCGCGGCGTCGGCGGCCATTCCAGCCGTGTTTCGCCCGGTCAGGCATGAGGGCCGCATCCTGGTCGACGGCGGCATAGCCAATCCAGTCCCGTTCGACCTGCTCGAAGGCAAAGCGGACATACTGATCGCCATCGACGTGGTGGGCTCGCCGGTGCATGACCGCCGCGCCAAGCCCAACTCGCTCGATCTCGTGTTCGGTGCGAGCCAGATCATGATGCAGTCGATTGTTGCCTTGAAGCTGCAGCAGGGGCGTCCCCAGATACTGCTGCGTCCGCCTGTTTCGCACTTCCGCGCGCTGGACTTTCTCAAGGTCGACCGCGTGATGGCGGAGACCGCGTCGATCAAGGACGAACTGAAACAGGCCGTCGGCGCTGCGGTGGAACGCTTCGAGAAGGACGCCGCCTGAGCGGTTCTACTGGAGAGTGGCGGCCTTGCCGGTGGAGAACGGCGAATTCGCGGCTGGCGGCGGCGGCGGAACCTCCTCGTCCAGCGAGGGCTTGTCGCCAATCCCTCGGACGACCCGGAAGGCCACGATCGCGGCGACGACGCCGAACACGATCGCGCCAAGGCCCCACCCTGCGATTACGCCCTTGGCTCCGTAGAGCTGCGCGCCCGCCCAGACGAAGGGGATGACGCCCAGCGTCGACCGCCCCCAGTTGAAGACCGTCGAATAGGTGGCGAAGCCGAGATTGTTGAAGGCGGCGTTGGCCACGAACAACATGCCATTGAACAGGAAGCTGCCTGCCACGAAAAGGCAGAAGAAGATCACCAGCTCCCGCGCCTCGCCCGTCGCGCCGAAAAGATCGGCAACCGGCGTCGACAGGGCGGCCAGAAGCATCCAGACGCCAAGGCAATAGAGCGTGACGAAGACCAGCGCGTCGCGCAGCGCTGCGTTGAGGCGGTCGTAGCGCCCAGCCCCATAGTTTTGCCCGAGGATCGGTCCCACAGCGCCTGAGAGCGCGAAGATTACGCCGAAAGCCACCGGAATGAGCCGGCCGACGATCGCCCACCCTGCGATCGCCTCGTCGCCGAAGCGGGCCATCTCGATCGTGACATAGGCGTTGCCGACGGGCGTTGCGATCTGCGTCAGAACGGCGGGCAATCCGATCACGAAGAACGGCCGCGCCACCGCCGCCAGCTTGCGCGGATTAGGAAGGGCCATCAGCCGGTGCACGACATGCGCGCCATGGATGCCGATCGCGAGCAGTATCAGCCGCGACAGCACTGTCGAGATCGCCGCGCCGTCGAGCCCCAGCCCGAACCCGAAGATCAGGATCGGGTCGAGCACTGCGGCCGCGGCGCCGCCGGCCAGCGTCACATACATGGCGCGCCGGGCGTCCCCGACCCCACGCAGGATTCCGGTCGCGCACATGCCCATCGAGACGATCGGCGACGACGGAATCACGATCTGAAGGAATCGCGTTGTGAGCTGCCGGGTCTCGCCGGTTGCGCCCAACAGGCCGACGAGCGGATCGAGAAACGGCCAGATCGCCAGCACGATGATGCTCGTCGTCAGGCCCATGAACACCATCGCAGCCCCGCCCATGCGGGCGGCTTCCGCCCGGTCGCCGCGTCCGAGCGCGCGCGAAACCAGCGCCGATGCCGCAATGGTCAGGCCGATGGAGACCGACACGGTGAAAAACATCAGCGTGCTTGCAAAGCCGATTGCCGCCGCAAGCTCCTGCACGCCGAGCATCGAAATGTAGAAAAGATTGAGCGCGTCGACCACGAAGATGGCGACCAGTCCCACCGATCCCGTAGCCGTCATCACGGCGACATGGCGCATCGTCGATCCTGTGACGAACTTGGCCTGCTGGGCGGTGGCGGATGCGGGTGCTGGCATCGGACTCGGGCGCGGTGTTTATCGCTCCTACCACGAATTGGCGTTCCCGCCAGCCATTGCAACGCGCAAGCCATGGCCATAGATGGAGGCTACACACCGCCAGACGCCCCCCGTTTCCGCAGGACCAGAGCTTTTTGATGAACCAGAAGATCGATTCCAGCAGCCTTGCAGATCTTGTTGCGCGGCTTGTGGAAGCTGCGAAGCGTGCCGGAGCCGATGCTTCCGATGCCGTGGCCGTCCGTTCCCGGTCGACCAGCGTTTCGGTGCGGCTCGGCAAGGTGGAAGACACGGAGGCAGCCGAGAGCGATGACGTCTCGCTCCGCGTTTTCCTCGGCAATCGTACAGCCAGCGTGTCGGCCAATGCCGCATCCGATCCGGCCACCCTTGCCGAACGCGCGGTGGCGATGGCGAAGGCCTCGCCCGAGGATCCGCATCAGAGACTTGCCGATCAGGCGCTGCTTGCCCGTTCTATAACGGATCTCGATCTTTTCGACGCAACCGAACTATCGGCGGAAAGGCTGCGCGAAGACGCGCTTGCGATGGAAGAGGCGGCCATGGCGGTGCCCGGCGTCACCAATTCCAGCGGCTCCGGCGCGTCGGTGGGCATGGGCGGGCTTGTGCTCGCCACCTCTCACGGCTTTCTCGGTCAGTATATGGCGACGCGCTTCTCGCGTTCCGTCAGCGTGATCGCCGGCGAAGGCACGGGCATGGAGCGCGATTACGATTATTCGTCCCGCCTCCATTTCGCAGACCTGGACCCAGTGGCGGAAATCGGCCGCAAGGCGGGCGAACGGGCAACCAGAAGGCTCGGTGCCCGCAAGGCCCGCACCGGCCCGGTGGCGGTAATCTACGACCCGCGTGTGGCGCGCGGCATCGCCGGACACCTCGCTGGCGCCATAAACGGCGCCTCGGTGGCGCGGAAGACCAGCTTCCTGCGCGACATGATGGGCAAGAAGGTTGCGTCCGCCGGCATCACGGTAACGGACGACCCGCTCAAGCTGCGCGGCCAGTCGTCCCGGCCGTTCGACGGCGAAGGTGTGCAGGGCGAGAGCCTGACCATGGTTGACCGAGGTGTTCTGGGCCACTGGTTTCTCTCGACCTCTGCTGCAAGCGAGCTCGGACTTCAAACAAACGGTCGCGGCGTTCGCGCATCGTCTTCGGTATCGCCATCGTCGACCAATCTGGCGATCGAGCCGGGCGAGCAGTCGCCGGAGGAGCTGATTCGTTCGCTCAAGTCCGGATTTTACGTGACGGAGGTGTTCGGACAGGGCGTCAACATGGTGACGGGCGAATATTCACGCGGGGCGTCGGGCTTCTGGATCGAGAATGGCGAGCTTGCCTGGCCCGTCTCCGAGGTCACCATTGCCGCGAATCTCAAGGATATGTTCCTGAACATGGTTCCGGCCAGCGATCTCGATCGCAATTTCGGCACGGCCGCGCCGACACTTCTTGTCGAGGGGATGACGCTTGCAGGTGAATGAAACGGTTGCTGACGATCTGAAGGCTGACCTTGCGCTGCTGCGTGATGCGGCGCGCGAGGGCGGCGAGATCGCGATGCGCCATTTCCGCAAGGAGCCGGAGACGTGGCTGAAGGCCGGATCGTCTCCGGTGACGGCCGCCGACATTGCCGTCGACCGGTTCCTTTTCGAAACGCTGCGCGCCGCCCGCCCGACCTATGGTTGGTTGTCGGAGGAGACGGTCGACAGTCCCGATCGGCTGTCCGCGCGGCGGACGTTCGTCGTCGATCCCATCGACGGCACGCGCGCCTTCATCGCCGGCAGGCGGACATGGTGCGTTTCCGTGGCCGTTGTGGAGAACGGCGTCGCCATCGCTGGCGTGCTCGACTGCCCCGCCAAGGAGGAAATCTACGAGGCCGCCGCCAACGGGCCAGCCACGTGCAACGGCAAGGTGATCGGCGTCGCCGGTCACGGGGAATTTCCGCGCGTCGCCGGTCCCAAGCAGCTTCTGGCGCGGGCCCCCGCCTACATGCGCGCCGGCCCTGACATCGCCTATATTCCATCGCTTGCCTATCGGCTGGCGATGGTGGCGAGCGGTCGTCTCGACGGCACTTTTGTCAAACCGAACTCGCACGACTGGGACCTCGCCGCTGCCGATCTGATCCTGCGTCGCGCCGGCGGTGCGGTGATCGATGCTACAGGCGACGCACCGTTCTATGCTGGCGCCGATCCGCGCCACGGCGCGCTGGCGGCCGGCAGCGGCAAGCTCCTGCGCGACATGGCGAACGTTATCGCGGCCGCGGAATGACGCTGCGCTTTCACGCGGCGGTTTCAAAACGTAACGAATTCCTCTAGAGGAATTGCCATCGCCTCGGCGCCGCCCCGCGCCGGGGTGCTGCTCCACCCAAGACATGTGTGACCGATATGGCCGAAGACACCGGAACCAAGCAACTCCTACACCTCGTATTCGGCGGCGAGCTGACATCGCTGTCCGACGTTGATTTCCGCAATCTCGAAGATCTGGACATCGTCGGAATCTTTCCCGACTACAAATCCGCCGAAATTGCGTGGAAAGCAAAGGCGCAGGCGACCGTGGACAACGCCCATATGCGCTATTTCATCGTCCACCTGCATCGCCTGCTCGACCCGCAGGCCAAATAAGCCAGAACGACAACAGCAAGAATAACGATACGCATGGACGACAACGCCGTTTCACCCCTGCAGGAGACGCGCGCGCAGGCGCGCAAGTCCAAGCCGGGCGTCTTCAAGGCCACCTGGAAGAAGATTAGGCAGCCGCTCGTCCGCTCGACATTCGTGAAGCATCTGCTGGCGACGCTCATCGCGGGCGTCGTCAAGTTCATCTACTGGACCAACCCGGCCGCGGCCGGGTCCGACGATCCCGCGCCGCGCATCGCGGCGCTATCGCCAGCGATCGGGGCGCTTTGGCATGGCCAGCACCTGCTCGGGCCGGCGGTCAATCCGCGCCGCCACAAGCTGGTTGCCATGTTCTCGCGCAGTGCGGATGCCGAACTCAACGCGCTCGTGGCGCAGAAGCTCGGTTTCGGCATCGTGCGGGGCTCGGGCGGCCGTGAAGGAACCAAGGCCGACAAGGGCGGCGCCAAGGCGCTCATTACGCTCAAGAAGACGCTCGACAGCGGCATGAACGTGGCCATGATCGCAGACATCCCGCATGGCACGCCGCGCCAGGCCGGGCTCGGCATCGTGACGCTGGCGAAGGTATCCGGCCGGCCGATCGTGCCGGTCGCCATCGCCACGAGCCGCCGCAAGGTGCTGGAGCGGAGCTGGGACAAGACGACCATCAATCTGCCCTTTGGCCGCCACGCGCTGGCTGTCGGCGAGGAGATCTACGTGCCGTCCGATGCCGACGCTGAAATGATGGAGGCGAAGCGACGCGAGGTGACCGCATCGCTCAATGCGGCGACCGAGCGGGCCTACAAGCTGGTCGACGGTCCGCGATGAGCGAGCGCTGGGCACGAACCCTGCTGACAGCATACAGATGGGCGGGCGCAGCCGCCTATCCCGTCATCGGCGGTTATGTGGCCTGGCGAGCGACCAAGGGCAAGGAAGAACACAATCGCAGGCGCGAACGCTACGGCCGCGCGGGCCAGCCGCGCCCCGAGGGGCCGCTGGTGTGGCTGCATGCGGCCAGTGTCGGCGAAACGATCGCTGTGGCGCCGCTTATCGAGCGGATCGCCGATTTCGGCATCAATGTCGTGCTTACCACCGGCACCGTCACGTCGGCACAGGTCGCCAAGGAGCGCCTCGGCGACCGCATCATCCATCAATATGTGCCGCTCGACCTGAAACCGGCCGTGAGCCGGTTTCTCGATCATTGGCAGCCCGATCTGGCGATCATCGCCGAATCCGAAATCTGGCCGATGACCATTCTGGAACTGGGCGCACGGCGTGTGCCGCAGGTGCTGGTCAACGGGCGTTTGTCCGATCGCTCGTTCGCGAGCTGGAGCAAGCGCGGCTTCATCGCCGAGGCGCTGCTGGAAAACCTCGCCCATGTGATTGCGCAGTCGGAGGTGGATGCGGAGCGCTTCCACAAGCTCGGCGCGCGGCCTGTCACCGTTTCGGGCAATCTCAAGGTCGACACGGTGCCGCCACCCGTCGATGCCGAGGTTCTGGCGCGCATCAAGGGCGAGATCGGCAACCGCAAGGTCTGGGCCGCGGTCTCCACGCACGACGGCGAGGAGGACGCGGCGATTCACGTCCATACCCTGCTGCGCGGCCGCCATTCGGATCTGCTCACCGTGATCGTTCCCCGCCATCCCGAGCGCGCCGACGCCATCGCCGCGGCCTGCGCCGAAAAGGGGCTGACCGTTGCCCGGCGCAGCCTCGGCGACAAGATCTCTTCGGGCACCGACATCTTCCTCGGCGACACGATCGGAGAGATGGGGCTCTATCTGCGCCTGACCGAGATCGCCTTTGTCGGGCGCTCGCTGACTGGGCAGGGCGGCCAGAACCCGCTGGAGCCGGCCATGCTCGACACGGCCGTGCTGGCGGGCCGCAACGTCCAGAATTTTCGCGAAGCCTATCAGAAGCTTGCGTCCGCCGGAGGCGCGCGCTTCGTGCGCGACAAGGATGTGCTGGCGGGGGCGGTCAATTTCCTGCTCAACAATGAGCCGGAGCGGCGCAAGATGATGGAAGCGGGCCTGCGCACCGTCGAAGAGATGCGCGGCTCTTTGGCCAAGACGCTGCAGGCGCTGGAGCCCTACATCCATCCGCTCATCGTTCAGGCGCGGCTGGGCACAGCCGTCAACGGCAGCGGGCGCTAGAACAGCCATGGTCAGCGAAGCGCCACCCTTCTGGTGGGGTAAGCCCGATTGGCGCGCCTGGGGGCTTTGGCCGTTCGCCGCGATCTATGGTGCGGTTGCCCGCAAGCGGCTTCTCAACGCGCCGCGCGAAAAGGTCGATGCGCCGGTGCTGTGCGTCGGCAACCTGACGGTCGGCGGTTCCGGCAAGACGCCGGTGGCGATCGCGCTGGCGCGTGAAGCCGTCGCGATAGGCCTGAAACCCGGTATCCTGTCTCGGGGGCACGGCGGATCGGTCGCGGGTGAACCGCACCTTGTGGATGCGCATCATGACAGCGCGCGCCATGTCGGCGACGAACCACTGCTTCTGGCACACGCCGCTCCGGTAGCCGTCAGTACCGACAGGTCCGCCGCTGCCCGCCTGCTGATCGATCTCGGCTGCAATTTCCTGATCATGGACGACGGCTTTCAGAGCGCGCGCATCCATATCGATCATGCGCTGATCGTGGTCGATGCGCGCCGTGGCATCGGCAACGGCTACACGATTCCCGCAGGTCCGATGCGGGCAGCACTCATCGACCAGATGCGTTATGCCGACAGTGTGCTCAAGGTCGGCGAAGGTCCCGGCGCCGATGTGGTGCTGCGTCAGGCAGCCCGCGCCGCGAGGCCGTTCCACGAAGCGTCGATAAAGCCGGCCGCACCCGAAGGCATCGCGGGTGCGCGCTGCCTTGCATTCGCCGGCATCGGCGAGCCCCAGAAATTCTTCGACACGGTCACGGCTGTCGGCGGCAAGATCGAGATCGCCCGGAGTTTCGGCGATCATCACTTCTATTCGGATTTCGATGCGCAGGACCTGCTTGCGACTGCCGACGCACACGGCCTGGAGATCGTCACCACCGCCAAGGATGCCGTGCGGCTCGACCACGCCAGCGAGGCGCTCTCCGCGCTGCGCAAGCGCGCCAAGATCATCGAGATTGAAACGGTGTTCGAGGTGCCCCGCGCGCCGCGCGCGATCATCGAGGCGGCGCTGGAGGCGTGGCGACTGCGCCGCATCGAGGCGCGGTAGGTCCTAGCCGCGCTTGCGAAGCTCGGGATCGACCTCGATCTCGCGGGAAAGCGAGGCTGCCGCGGTGGCGTAAGGCTCCTGCCGCGCGACGCTCCAGTATTTCAACTCGTCCAGCGGGATCGGTTCGCCGGTGACGGCGCAGCGAACGAACGCGCCTGGCGTAAGAACCTGGAAGTCGCCATCCAGATAGCGGATTCGAGCTTCCTTGCCCCCCGGTCCTTCGAAACGGTTCATCTCATTCGCCTTTCGCAACGCGCCTGTACCGCCATAAAACCGGTGTCAGGTCAAGCCGGCAACTCAGCGGCGGCCGAACAGCCGTTCGATGTCGGAGAGCTTCAGCTCCACATAGGTCGGCCTGCCGTGGTTGCACGTGCCGGAGCCGGGCGTCGCTTCCATCTGCCGCAGCAGCGCGTTCATCTCTTCGGGCCGCAGCCGGCG
>JAEWFU010000428.1 GCA_023388675.1 Pseudomonadota bacterium
CGAACACGCTGCCGGCAACCATCGCGAACAGCAGCGCCGCAAGGAACTGGAGAAGCATGACAAAAGAGCCCATCGCAACCTCCATGGCCGCAGCCACATGATTGGCCAAGCCGCCAGAATTCACTATACTGAATCTGCATTCAATACAGCTTCACTGTAGTCAAATCATGCCCGATGTAAGGTCACAAAAGCGAAGCTACCGGTCCGGGAAACGGGCTGCTCAGGCGATTGAGACGCGCGAAGCCGTGCTGTCGGCGGCGCATGAGCTGTTTCTCGCGAAAGGTTGGGTGAAGACCACGATCGCCGGCATAGCGGCGGCGGCGGGCGTTGCCAATGAAACCGTCTATTCGACCTTCGGCAGCAAGAAGGCGCTTCTTCGGGAACTTATATTGCGCGCGGTACGAGGCGCCAGGCCGGACATCCCTCTCACAGAACAGGAAATGCCGGCGAGGATTGCGCACGAGACCGACCAGGCCCGACAGGTGGAACTCTTCTGCGACGATATCGCCAAGGTGCTCACGCGCGTGGCCCCGCTCATGGATGTGGTGCGCACGGCCGGCGAAACGGATGCCGCGATCGCCACGCTCCATGCCGAACTCCACCGGGGCCGGCGCGACAACCTGCGATGGTTCGCCGAAGCGCTCCTGCGCAACGGGCCGCTTAAGGATGGTATGAGTGCCGAGGCAGCCGCAGGCATCCTTTGGCGGCTGGCGAGCCCCGACCTCTTCCTGCTGATGCAGCGTATCGAGAAAACTTCTCTGCGGTACTACGCCGAATGGCTGGCCACGAGCCTGAAATGTCTGCTTCTCGTCAGATAGGCCACGATCGGCCTGTTTCCGCGCGATCGCTGCAATCTAGCTATGAATGCCTTCTATACATGCGAGCTCTGGACCGTCACCACACGCCTGCCACCATTGGAAAGCGGCGTCGTCAGCCCAGAAAGAAGCGTACGCACATAGCTTAGGCGCTGGAAGTTGCCGTTGATCGAGATGCGCGGCAGCGCGTGCATGTGACCCGCATGTTGCCGGTGCAGAACGCCGTGCCGCGTCGTCACAGCCGAGGCAAAGCCCGCTTCCCGCGCAAGCGCCACCTCGCGCGCGCCGACGGCTCGTTCGTAGCCATATGGATAGGCGAAATGCGAAGGCCGCATGCCGGTCTCGGCCTCTATGACGGCGGCCGAGGCGGACATTTCTTCCATGGCCGCCTGTTCCGACAGCCGCCGCAGATTGTAGTGGTGGATCGTGTGGGCACCGATCGTTGCAAGCGGATGCGCGGAAAGTCGCCTGATCTCGTCCCAATCCATGAAACGCCGGCCATCCGCGGTGCTTTCCGGCAGCGCTCCGATCTGCCGGAGAAAGTCCTGCTGTTCCTCCTCCGCAATCTCGTTAGTCAACCGCTCCATCAACGAGCGGGCAACGGAAAGCTTGTCTGTGGGGTCCGCGCAAGCGAGCGCCGCCCCGCCCTCGCTTTCAGGCAGATGGATCGCGTCGGAGCGGGCCACCTTCTCCTCCACGACCTCCCACCACGGTGACACCGCGCCGCTGGTAAGCCCTGGGGCCACGTAAACGGTGAACGGCGCATCGTGTGCTTCGAAGACCGGCAGCGCATCGGTCAGATTGTCCAGCCAGCCATCGTCCAGCGTTATAGCGACGGTGCGCCTGTCGCCCGCCGGCAGCCGTTCAAGCAATTCGTCTAGCGAAACAAGTGCCAGCCCACGCCGTTTCAGGTCGTCCAGCAGGCGATCCAGAAAGACGGGGGTGATCGACAAATGGCTGTTGAGCCCCAGCGGCGAGGTTGCCAGCCCGTTGACCCGGTGAAGCATCAGGATCGCGCCGGCACCGGCCAGCAACGGTGCCGAAAGCGCCGCGAGGCCCGACCACCAGGCCGCGCCGAGCACCAGCTTTCTGGCTTTCTCGCGCGCGTCGATCATTGATTCACCTTTTCAGCCTAGTCTTCGCGCCCGCATGGCACTTTCGGGTGCGACATCCGATGGTGGGGGCACTCTAGGGCCGAAGGATTGCGGTATGGTTGACATCGGCGCGACGACGAGAGCGGCACAGACTTCCCTGCGCGACGGGAAGGCTGGCGCAACGCTGCCCGCAACGGGGATCGATGTTCGCCCCGCCGACGCGCCGGCGCTCGCCGCCTACGACGCATTCTGCGCCGATGCGGTTCATGCGCAGGCGCAGCACCCGCTCTGGGTGCGATCGTGGATCGATGCGACAGGCGCGGACGCTCTGATTGTGACGGTAAGCCGGGACGGCGGCCCATTCGTTTGCATTGCGCTGGAAGTCGTGCGCTCGGGCGGCTTCGGCATCGCGCGCTTCATCAGTGGAAGTCACGCCAACGGCAATTTCGCCGCAACGGCGACCACGGCAACCCAACCACTGACGGCATCGGAAGCGAAGGCGCTGTCGGATGCTCTTCACGCAGCCAGGCCCGACATCGACCTCGTGCTGCTCGAGCGGCAGAACCCGCGATGGGCAGGGCGGGAAAATCCGCTGCGAAGCCTCGCCACCATCGAAAGCCCCAACGTCTCGCTCGCGGTCGATCTTTCCGGCGGCTTCGACGCGACGCTTTCGCGTCACAACAGCAAGCGCAAACGCAAGAAGTTCCGGCTGCAGCTCCGCCGCTTCGAAGAAGCCGGCGGCCATCGCCTGATCGAGGCGCGCACCGTCGAAGACGTCGACCGTTTGATGACGGCGTTCTTCGAGCTGAAGGCCGCGCGCTTCGGCAAGCAGGGCATAACCAACGTCTTCGAGCCGGCCGACGTGCAGGCATTCTTCCGCACGCTGTTCATAGAGGCTGTGCGTCAGCCGTCGCCGCCCTTCATACTGACAGGCATCGAGGTCGCCGGCGTGCTCCGCGGCATCCACGGCATGAGCGTGGTTGCCAACGGGATCGTCTGCGAGTTCAGCGCCATGCTGGAAGACGAACTCCAGATCAGCCCCGGCTTCTTCCTCGACTATAGCGCCATGGAAGAAGCCTGCGCCAAGGGTATGGCGTTCTTCGATTTCAGCGTCGGCGACGAGGATTACAAGCGGAGCTGGTGCGACCTCGAAACCCGGCAATTCGACACGCTGCTGCCGCTGACGGCTAAAGGACGGATGCTGCGCGGCTGGAAGATGGCACGCAGCCGCACCGTGCGGGCCGTCAAGTCGAATGCGACCCTCTGGTCGCTGACCAAGCGCCTGCGTGCCGGCGTGGCGGGCGGTGCGAAGCCCGCGGCGTCCGACGACTGACCCTTACGCCGCCGAGCGCCCCTCCGGTGCCGGCGGCAGGAAGTGCCCGACCGGCGTAACCATGTGGACATGCTCGTAGCCATTGGCGGCGAGGTCTGCGGCAACCTCGGCTACCGCTTCGTCGTCCGGCTCGATCACGCTGACCAACACCTCGGCGCCCTCGTCCACGACGCGGCTGATGCCGTGCGCATCGGTCGGGCCGCATTCGACCACCACCATGTCGTAGGCGGTCGTCAGCGAGGCCATGATGATCGGCAGCCGGTCGGCGGCGCGCATGGCCTTTTCCGCATCGGCGGTGCCAACCGGAATGACATGGCAATCCGAATAGAGATCGCCACGGATCACGTCGGCGAACTGCGCCTCCGAGGCGAGCAGGTTGGTGATGCCGGGGTAACGGCTGCTCTCGAGCATTGAAGACGATGGTGCGCCTGAGACGGTCAGGTCGAGGAACAGCACCCGCAGGCCCGCGTCGCAGACGGCGCGCGCGACCATCACCGACGTCGCGGCGGCCTCGTCTCCCTCCGGAGAAACGAAGATCGCGCGCACCGCGCCGCTCGCAACGAGCCGGTCCGCAGCCGCATCGATCGAAAGCTCGTCGTCCGGACGCTCGGCCCTGGCCTCCTCGATCGCGTCTTCGTCTGTGAAATCCTCGACCATTTCGGCTACCGCCTCATCCGAGGGCGCCGGTTCGAGAACCGGCATCACCACCTGCTCGACCGGCTCGAAGGAACCCGTCGCCGGACGCATGGCGCGACCGCTGAACAGCTCACGCAGCATCAGCACCACCGCCACGACGAGGATCGTCGCCACGAAAGCCGCGATCATGATCGGGA
>JAEWFU010000453.1 GCA_023388675.1 Pseudomonadota bacterium
AATTGTGCAAGGATGTTGTCATGTCTACGATGGCACTGGAAAGCTCCGCACAGAAGTTCGGCGAGGGCGGCACCCCGTTCCTCTCGGCGCGGCGCGTGGCCGACCTGCTCGGCGTGACGATGACCGAACTCGCCGGCCTGATCGGTGTTGCCCGTAACACGCTGGCAGCCAAGGGCGGCGCGCGCAAGGTCGACGCCGCGCTGAGCCCTGTGGTGCGCGTGCTGGCGATGGCCGGCGAGATGGCCGGCGGCGAGGAGCGCGCGGCGATCTGGTTCAAGCACCAGCCTATACCCGGCTGGGCCGGCAAGACCGCCTACGATCTCGTCCGCGAGGGCAAGGCCGACAAGGTTCTGGCCTATCTGGAGGCCGTGCGTTCCGGCGTCTATGCCTGACGAGTCGGCCTCGCCGCTCACCCTGTGGCGCGCTTTCGTGCCGCGCTGGGCGCATCTGCCGCTGTCGGGCGAGGGGGCTGCGCGCTTCGGCGGCCGATGGAACCCTGAGGGCGAGCCGACAATCTATGCCGCGCGCGAACTTTCCACCGCATGGGCCGAATATAATCAGGGTTTCGTCCAGCATCCGGCGCTGATTGCCCGGCTCGATCTGGAAGGCGCCGATCTCGCCGACCTGACGCAGTCCACCGTCCTCGAGGCGCTCGGGGTCGACGAAAGCCTTCATCGTTGCGAGTGGCGCGCAGCACTCGATGCTGGAGAGACGCCGCAAACCCATGTCTTGCGCGAGCGGCTGCTTTCCGAAGGTTTTCACGGCGTCGTCTACCCGTCCTTCATGTCGCCGGGCGGCACCTGTGTCGCCCTGTGGCGCTGGAACGGCCCGGACGGGCCGAAGCTGACGGTGGTCGATCCCGAAGGCCGCCTGCCGAAGACCGCTGCGTCGTGGGTTTGACGGCTTACGTTTCCGGTGCGTCCTTCGAGGCTCGCTCTGCTCGCACCTCAGGATGAGGTAAGTGGGTTGATCGAACCCACCCGTGGTAGGCTCGATGGAATTCAACAGAACAACCTCGAGTCGATTAGTGCATTTCGCGATTTAATGGAATCGCCTTGAAAAACACCCTCTCCACCATGCTCCGCATGGTCCCCTCCCCCGTAAACAGGGGAGGATCAACGTTGCAGACGGCTGCGACCTCGGTTCCTCCCCTGTGAAGCGGAGGAGGGGACCGCCGTAGGCGGTGGAGGGGGCGTTTCTGTGAAAACCTGAAGCGATCTAGCTTACGGGAGCGGGACACAACCGTCCTCATCCTGAGGTGCGACCCTGAGCTTGTCGAAGGGGAGCCTCCAAGGACGCACGAAAGGTCTACGTCCGCGTGCCGCCCACCGTCATCTGGTTCATGCGCAGATGCGGCTGGCCGACGCCGACAGGAACGCCCTGGCCGGCCTTGCCGCACATGCCGATGCCGTTGTCGAGCTTCATGTCGTTGCCGACCATGCTCACGCGGTGCATCGCGTCCGGACCGTTGCCGATCAGCATCGCGCCCTTGATCGGTTGCGTCACCTTGCCGTCCTCGATCATGTAGGCCTCGGTGCAGCCGAACACGAACTTGCCCGAGGTGATGTCGACCTGCCCGCCGCCGAACGATACGGCATAGATACCGTTCTTCACCGAAGAGATGATCTCCTCCGGCGTGTGTTTGCCGGCGGTCATGTAGGTGTTGGTCATGCGCGGCATCGGGGCATGGGCGTAGGATTCGCGCCGTCCGTTGCCGGTCGGGCGCATGCCCATCAGCCGCGCGTTCTGCCGGTCCTGCATGTAGCCGACCAGCTTGCCGTCCTCGATCAGCACGGTGCGGTTGGTTGCTGTGCCCTCATCATCGATCGTCAGCGATCCGCGGCGATCGGTAATCGTACCGTCATCCACCACGGTCACGCCCCTCGCGGCAACCTGCTGGCCCATCAGCCCCGCGAAGGCCGAGGTCTTCTTGCGGTTGAAGTCGCCTTCGAGCCCGTGGCCGACTGCCTCGTGCAGCATCACCCCCGGCCAGCCGGCCGAAAGCACGATGTCGAAGGTGCCAGCAGGCGCGGGAACCGCCTCGAGGTTCACCAGCGCCTGGCGCAGTGCCTCCTCGGCCGCATGTTTCCACGATTCCTCGGCGATGAACTCGCCGAAACCCTTGCGGCCACCCATTCCATAGGAGCCGCTCTCCTGGCGTTCGCCCTCGCCGACGACGACCGCGACGTTCACCCGGACCAGCGGGCGGACGTCGCGGGCGATGCGGCCGTCGGCGCGCAGTATTTCCACCTGCTGCCACGATGCGGCCAGCGATGCGGTCACCTGGCGCACGCGCGGGTCTCGATCACGCACCCACGCGTCGATCTCCTGAAGCAGCTTTGCCTTTTCTCCGAAGACCGGCTCCGAGGTCGGGTTCTCGTCGCCGTAGAGCTTGCGGTTGGTGCCGGCGGGCGCATCGGCGAGCTTGCCGCTGTAGCCGGCCTTGACCGCGGAAACCGCATCGGACGCCCGCAGAAGTGCTGCATGCGAGAACTCGCTTGCATGGGCATAGCCGGCCGCCTCGCCCGCGACCGCACGCAGGCCGAAACCGCGATCGGCGTTGAAGCTTGCCGTTTTCAGGCGGCCGTTGTCGAAAACGAGAGCCTCGCCCTCGCGATATTCCAGGAAGAGCTCGCCGTCGTCGGCGCCATCGATGGTTTCGGCGACGACACGGCGGACGGTGTCTTCGGAGACGTCGAACTGTTCGAGAAGACTGACTGGCACTGCGCGGCTCCGTTCCTGAATGGCACTGGCCGCTATATAGTCTTCAAGGTCCGAAGTTGCACCCGCCACGCTCGAATGCCTGAAAAATCAGGGAAGTGCGTCGAAGCCCTCGGCGAAGCCGTCGAGTTCGACGGGGATGCCGATCCCTTCCTCAGGCGTCTGGAAGACGATGAAGGTCGCAGCCTCGCCGTTGCGCAGCATGTCGAGCAGCGGTTGCTCGAGAATAACCTCGGCGTAGCAGCCGTCCTGAAAGCAGCGCACGAAATAGGCGCGGCCGACGTCGTTGCCGTCGACATTGAGGCCGAGCCCGTTGGGCAGAAGCACGCCGAGCGGCGCCAGCACCCGCAGGATTTCGGCGCGGTCATCCGCCGTGCGAAGCACCACCACGGAGAGGCCGACCTCCGGCCTGTCCTCGGCGATCACGTTCTGCATCAGGGCGCATTGCTCTGTGGCAGCGCCACCAGGCGTATCGCAGATCACCGACCATGCGCCATGGGTCGACTTCACCGCGCCCGAGGGCGCCTGCTGCGCTGCTGCCGGAAGGCAAAAGGCGAACGCACCGAGGGCGGCCGCAAACGGCATTGTCCAACGAAACGGCATCGATACTACCCTTTACATCCTTGACCACTCTGGCGGCGCGTCATCGTTGCCTGCGTCGCGCCAGGGCAGCCCAAATCACAGCGATGGGGCATGATCGTGTCCGAAACCGGCATTAGCGTCCCCATTTCGCGATCATGCCTTCGCGAATCACGACAATCTAGCCCGAGAGTCGGCTCACGCAAACAAGACTGTGCGCAAGTCCCTGCGGTGCTTCGAGATTGCACCCGTCCGATGCATGTCATCATTGCGCGCCGTGCATTCGGCGCGAGTTGAGCGAAATCAAGGGATATGGGGCAGGATAGGGGCTGTGCGCGCAAAAATGCCGCAGATATCCCGGCACGGCTTTCTTGCGGTTAATATGAGAGTATGGTTTGAACGCGCGATAACGGCCCGGCGCATGTCCGCCAGCCGGCATTGTGGTTTCGTCGAGACGTTTCGACCGGGGAGTTGAAGAGGGTTATGAAGAAGTTCCTTGCGGGCCTGGGTGCCGTTTCGCTGGTTCTTGCCGCCTCGAGCGCATTCGCGGGGCAGCCGACCCCATGGCAGTTGAGCTTTCAGGACCCCGCGTCCGACATGATGGAAGCGATCATCTGGTTCGAGCGCTACACCCTGTGGTTCATCGTGCCGGTCACCTTCCTGGTGCTGGCGCTGCTCGCGTGGTGCATCATCAAGTTCCGTGCGAGCGTGAACCCGACCCCGTCGCGCACCAGCCACAACACGATGATCGAGGTGATCTGGACGGTTGGCCCGGTCATCATCCTGCTTTTCCTTGCGGTGCCTTCGTTTCAGCTCCTGACGGCGCAGTACAACCCGCCTGAAGAGCCGACCATGACCATCAAGGCCACCGGCTACCAGTGGAACTGGGAATACGAATACCAGGACGAGGAGCCGCTGACGTTTGCCTCCTTCATGCTGCAGGAGGGCGATCGCGCCTCGGCAGGCAAGGAAGACATTTCCGAGTTCCCGCGTCTGCTGGCGGTCGACAACGAGGTCGTCGTGCCGGTCAACACCACCGTGCGGGTGCTCGTCACCGCGGCCGACGTGATCCATGCCTTTGCGATGCCGGCCTTCGGCGTCAAGGTCGACGCTGTGCCCGGGCGCATCAACGAGACCTGGTTCAACGCAAGGCGCGAGGGCATCTTCTACGGCCAGTGCTCGGAACTCTGCGGCAAGGACCACGCCTTCATGCCGATCGGCATCCGTGTCGTCAGCCAGGAGCAGTACGACACATGGCGCGCCCAGGCGCAGGCCAGCCTCGAAGAGGCCAACAAGTCGCTGATGGCCTCGATTCGCGGCCACGAAATGAATGTAGCGGACGCCGGCAACTGAAGTCTGCGTGAAGGAACAGGATACGGAGCGGGAAAATGGCAGGCGTTGCAGCTCACGACGCCCATGACGATCACAAGCCGAGCGGCTGGGTTCGCTGGGTCTACTCGACCAACCACAAGGACATCGGCACCCTCTACCTGATCTTCGCCATCATGGCGGGCATCATCGGCGGCGCCATGTCCGTGTTCATGCGCTGGGAGCTGGCCGAGCCGGGCATCCAGATCTTCCACGGCCTGGCCTCGATGGTCTACGGCTTCGAGGGTGATGCCGCCATCGACGGCGGCAAGCACATGTTCAACGTGTTCACGACCATGCACGCGCTGATCATGATCTTCTTCATGGTCATGCCGGCGCTGATCGGCGGCTTCGCCAACTGGATGGTTCCGATCATGATCGGCGCGCCGGACATGGCGTTCCCGCGCATGAACAACATCTCGTTCTGGCTGCTCCCGCCGGCCTTCATCCTGCTGCTCGCCTCGATGTTCATGCCGGGTCCTGCCGGCGCCTACGGCATCGGCGGCGGCTGGACCATGTACCCGCCATTCTCGACGATCGGGCAGCCCGGGCCGGCGATGGATTTCGCCATCCTCTCGGTCCACATCGCCGGCGCGTCGTCGATCCTCGGTGCGATCAACTTCATCACCACCATCTTCAACATGCGCGCTCCGGGCATGACGATGCACAAGATGCCGCTGTTTGCGTGGTCGGTGCTGATCACCGCCTTCCTGCTGCTTCTGTCGCTGCCGGTGCTGGCGGGCGCCATCACCATGCTTCTGACCGACCGCAACTTCGATACCGCGTTCTTCGCGCCGGAGGGCGGTGGCGACCCGATCCTGTTCCAGCATCTGTTCTGGTTCTTCGGGCACCCCGAGGTCTACATCCTCATCCTGCCGGGCTTCGGCATCGTCAGCCACATCGTCTCGACCTTCTCGCGCAAGCCGATCTTCGGTTACCTGGGCATGGCCTACGCGATGGTGGCGATCGGCGCGGTCGGCTTCATCGTGTGGGCGCACCACATGTACACGACCGGTCTTTCGCTCGATACGCAGCGCTACTTCGTCTTCGCGACGATGGTGATCGCGGTGCCGACCGGCATTAAGATCTTCTCGTGGATCGCCACGATGTGGGGTGGCTCGATCTCCATGCGCACTCCCATGTTGTGGGCGATCGGCTTCATCTTCCTCTTCACCGTGGGCGGCGTCACCGGCGTGCAGCTTGCCAATGCTGGCCTCGACCGGGCGATGCACGACACCTACTACGTGGTGGCCCACTTCCACTACGTGCTGTCGCTGGGTGCCGTCTTCGCCATCTTCGCAGGCTGGTACTACTGGTTCCCGAAGATGTTCGGCTACATGTACTCGCCGCTGATTGCGCGCACCCACTTCTGGGTCACGTTCATCGGCGTGAACCTGGTGTTCTTCCCTCAGCACTTCCTGGGTCTGGCCGGCATGCCGCGCCGCTACATCGACTATCCGGATGCTTATGCGGGCTGGAACGCCGTGTCGTCCTACGGTTCCTACATCTCCGCGATCGGCGTGCTGATCTTCCTCTATGGCGTCTTCGAGGCGTTCTCGAAGAAGCGCGAGGCGGGCGCCAATCCGTGGGGCGAGGGCGCCACCACGCTGGAGTGGCAGCTTTCGTCGCCGCCGCCCTACCACCAGTGGGAACAGCTGCCGAAGATCAAGTAAGGCGGCAGCCGCAACGGAATGGAAACCGCCGGCCCGGCCGGCGGTTTCGGCCAGACGGAAAGAACGGACCGCGTACGCATGGCCCTTGTCGAGAAGAATGGATATGAAGACGCCGCCTTCCGCGTGTCGGAAGCGCAGGCCGGAGACTACCTCGCGCTCTTGAAGCCGCGGGTGATGTCGCTGGTCGTCTTCACCGCCTTCGTCGGGCTGGTCACGGCGCAGGTGCCGGTCAATCCGATCATCGCGGTGGTGTCGATCCTCGCCATTGCCGTCGGTGCCGGTGCTTCCGGCGCGCTCAACATGTGGTACGACGCCGACATCGACGCCGTCATGTCGCGCACGGTCAATCGGCCGGTGCCGTCCGGTCGCGTACAGCCGGGCGAGGCGCTGGCCTTCGGGCTGGTTCTGTCCGCCTTCTCGGTGATGACGCTCGGCCTCGTCGCCAACTGGGTGGCTGCCAGCCTGTTGGCCTTCACCATCTTCTTCTACGCTGTCGTCTATACGATGTGGCTCAAGCGCTGGACACCGCAGAACATAGTCATCGGCGGTGCGGCCGGCGCCTTCCCGCCCATGATCGGCTGGGCAGCCGTGACCGGCCAGATCGGGCTCGAAAGCGTCATCCAGTTCCTCATCATCTTCCTGTGGACCCCGCCGCACTTCTGGGCGCTGGCGCTCTTCAAGTCCGGCGACTACGGCCGCGCAGGGATCCCGATGATGCCGAACGTCGCAGGCGAGGCGTCCACGAAGCGCCAGATTTTCGCCTACGCGGTGCTGGTCGCGATCGTCGGTGCGTTGCCGTCCGTGCTTGGTCAGACAAGCGCCACATATGGCGTGTTCGCCGCGGCGCTCGGCGCGGGTTTCATCTGGTATTCGTGGAAGGTGCTGCGCATGCCCGATGCCGACCGCGTCATGCGTCCGGCCAAGGCGCTGTTCGGATATTCTCTGCTCTATCTGTTCGCGATCTTCGCGGCTCTGCTGCTCGATTCGGTTGCGGCGCGCCTCGGGGCGCCGGTCTGGTGAGTGTGATGGAAGAAGATAAGATCAGCCTTACGGACTCGCAGAAGAAGGCGCGGCGCGGCCGTTCGGTCGCCCTCGCCCTGGCATTGGTTGCATTTGTCGTCATCATATATGTCGTCACCGTCGTGAAGATGGGGCCGGCTATCCTCGACCGGCCGATGTGAGTGCAGCGATGACCGGAAACAGCGTCGCTCAAAGCGAGAAGACCCAGCGCTCCAACCGTACGATCGCGGTGGTCTGCGTGGCGTTTTTCGCCAGCATGGTCGGCGCCGCCTACGCGGCAGTCCCCTTGTATCAGCTCTTCTGTCAGGTCACCGGTTACGGTGGTACCACCCAGCGCGTGACGCAATATTCGCAGACGGTTCTCGACCGTGAGATCAAGGTTCGTTTCGATGCCAACACGGCCGGTGGGCTGCCGTGGGACTTCAAGCCGGTCCAGCGCGACGTGACCATCAAGATCGGCGAGACGACGCAGGTCTCCTACGCGGCGAAGAACGCTTTTTCGCGCCCGACCTCCGGCCGCGCCTCGTTCAACGTCACGCCGCAACTCGCGGGCGCCTACTTCATGAAGGTGGAGTGCTTCTGCTTCACCGACACGGAGTTGCAGCCCGGCGAGGAGATGGACATGCCGGTCGTCTTTTACGTCGACCCGGAGATCGTGAACGTGCCCGAACTGAAGAACATCGGTACGATCACGCTTTCGTACACCTTTTTCCCGCTCGCCGAAGGCAAGCCGCAGGAGTCGGCTGCCGCAGGCGGGCAACTGAACAGCAATACCGACGCCGACACCGAAATCGGGGGATGACATGGCAGACGCACACGCAAAGAACCACGACTATCATATCATCGACCCCAGCCCCTGGCCCTTCCTCGGCTCCGTCGGCGCGCTCGTCATGGCGATCGGCGGCATCGGCTGGATGCAGGCGCTGAAGGGCAACGATTTCTCGCTGCTCGGCATTCCTCTGGCCTCGCCATGGCCGTTCTTCATCGGCCTCGCGCTGGTGCTCTACGTCATGTTCGGCTGGTGGAGCGACACCGTCAAGGAAGCCCATGAAGGCCACCACACCAGGGTCGTCTCGCTGCATCTGCGCTACGGCATGATCATGTTCATCGCCTCCGAGGTGATGTTCTTCGTGGCATGGTTCTGGGCTTTCTTCGACGCCAGCCTGTTCCCCAACGAGGCGGCGCAGGTGGCGCGCGCCGAGTATACCGGCGGCCAGTGGCCCCCGGCAGGCATCGAGGTTCTCAATCCCTTCCATCTGCCGCTCTACAACACCATCATTCTGCTTCTCTCCGGCACCACGGTGACCTGGGCGCACCACGCGCTGCTGCATGACGACCGCAAGGGTCTCGTCTGGGGGCTGGCCATCACCGTAGCCCTCGGCGTGCTGTTCAGCTTCGTCCAGGCCTATGAGTATTCAGTTGCGCCGTTCAGCTTCTCGGGCTCGATCTACGGTGCCACCTTCTACATGGCGACCGGCTTCCACGGCTTTCACGTTCTCATCGGCACCATCTTCCTGCTGGTCTGCCTGCTGCGCGCGATGGCCGGTCACTTCACGGCCAAGCAGCATTTCGGCTTCGAGGCGGCCGCCTGGTACTGGCACTTCGTTGACGTGGTCTGGCTGTTCCTGTTCGTGTGCGTCTACGTCTGGGCTTCGTCCGGCGCGCCGATCGCGACCCACTGACAGGTTCGGGTCGAAACAGTTGGAGGAGGCGGCCGTGGCGACATGGCCGCCTTCTTTCTTTGGCCCGGTTCGCATGCGATATCGAACCGCGATTCATGAGGCGACGCCATGACTGAGGAGCGACATCACGACAGCGCCATATGGGCGCCGGTCGATCCCGTAAGGGCCGGGCTTTCCGGCCGCTGCCCGCGCTGCGGTGAGGGCAGGCTGTTTCGCGGCTTCCTCACCGTCGGCGAACAGTGTGGCAATTGCCGGCTCGACTATTCCTTCGCGGACGCCGGGGACGGCCCGGCCGTATTCGTCATCCTCATCATCGGTTTCATCGTCGTTGGCCTCGCGCTCTGGATGGAGGTGACGCTCAATCCGCCGCTGTGGCTGCATTTCCTGCTCTGGATACCGTTGACGCTGGTGTTGAGCCTGACGGCGCTGCGCCTCATCAAGGGGTTGCTGATCGTGCTGCAATACCGGAACAAGGCCGCCGAAGGCCGGCTGGACGACCGATGACAGCCAGCGAGACGCAGGCCCACAAGCGCAGAACCGGCGTCACGGCGCTGCTGGTCGTCCTTTCTCTCGGTGCGCTGGCCGTGCTGCTGGCGCTCGGCACCTGGCAGGTTCAGCGGTTGCACTGGAAGGAAGACCTGATCGCCACCATTGACGCGCGCATCACCTCCGAACCGCGCTCGCTGGAAGACGTGCAGACGCGGCTGACGACGACCGGCGACGTCGACTACTGGCCGGTGACGGTCGGCGGTGAATTCCGTCACGAGGG